>JBDLWH010000167.1:0-3441 GCA_039804325.1 Verrucomicrobiota bacterium | reverse complement strand
GCGTCAACTTATGGGGCAGGCATCGGAGCGCGGCCGTCCCGGCTGCGTCGGATGTCCCCAGGGTAGGCCTCATTGCATTCGGCCAACCCTGGGCTGGAGGGCGATATCCCGTTGGGATAGCCCCAGGGGCATAGGCGTCAACTGAGGGGGCAGGCATCGGAGCGCGGCCGTCCCGGCTGCGTCGGAAGGCGCTCGTCACGAGTGCCGGAGCTGGATTCGGGTAACATCCCGGTAGCGTATCCCTGACGAAACAGGCGGGACGCCCGTTTTCCATGACAGCCGGGACGGCTATCCCCTTAACTTGACGCGTATGCGCGTCAGCGCGCCCAACCGGGGGCGCAAAAAAGGGGCCGTCGATTTGCATCAACGACCCCGAAAAAGCGAGCGCTACTCTATCAGACATACGCCCGATAGGCCGGGTGGAACAGGCTTTCCCGCACGACGGTTTCGACCTGATCATCGGCAATCAACACGGTGGCCAGCCCAGTATGAAGGGCTTCCTTGGCTACCGCAGTGGCGATTTTCACACAGACCTCGCGGATGCGGGTGAGGGATGGATAGATCCGGCCTAGGGCCAGATCTTCTTCGGTGACCAAATCCGCCAAGGTGCGTGCGGCCACTAGGAACATCTGCTCGGAGACTTCCTTGGCCTCGACAACCAATGCGCCCAGGCCCACGCCCGGGAAAATATAGACGTTGTTGCCCTGGCCCGGCACGAAGGTTTTCCCCTCGTAGTGGACGGCGGCAAACGGACTGCCACTGGCGAAAATCGCCCGCCCGCCCGATTGCTCATAGGCGGCTTGCGCGGTGCATTCCGCCTGAGACGTCGGATTGGAGAGCGCGAAAATCACGGGCCGCTCGTTGAAGCTGGCCATGTGCGCAATGATCTCATGGGTGAACTGCGACGCGATGCCCGAAACCCCAATGAGCGCCGTGGGCCGCAGAAGATCCACCGCCTCCGCCAAACTGGTCACCGGCGGGTGGTCGTGGGCATACGCCACTTTATGGTGGGCCAACTTGGAAAGACGCTCACGCACCACAAGCCCTTGAGAATCAACAAACCAGCAACGCGCGCGCGCATCTTCTTCGCTCAACCCCGCTGCCATCGCCGCCGTGGTGAACAAATCAGCGATGCCCGTGCCCGCTTCCCCGGCACCCAAGAAGAGCAACTTCTGCTCGGTCAGCGCTTGTCCGGTCACGCGCAGGGCCGAAATCAACCCCGCCAGAGCCACCGCCGCCGTGCCCTGGATGTCATCGTTGAAACTGCAGATTTTTTTCTGATAGTTATGGAGCAACCGGAAGGCGTTGGTGTTTCCAAAGTCCTCCCATTGGAGCAATGCGCGCGGGAAAACTTCCTTCACCGAACACACAAATTCCTCGATGAAGGCGTCATACTCGTCGCCGCGCACCCGTGATTGGCTCAACCCCAGATAAGTCGGGCTCTGATGCAAACTGGCATTGTTTGTCCCCACATCCAGCGTGATGGGCAGGCAGTAACCTGGATGCAATCCCGCGCACGACGTGTAAAGCGCGAGTTTTCCCACGGAAATCCCCATGCCCAGCACCCCCAAATCGCCCAACCCAAGGATGCGTTCCCCGTCAGTCACCACAATCATGCGCACGTCGGTCTGCGGCCAGTGGCGCAGCACCTCGGCGATGTGCCCGCGTTCCCGGATGCTGATGAACATCCCGCGCGGACTGCGAAAAACCGTGCCGTAATCGAGGCATGCCTGCCCGACGGTGGGCGTGTAGATGATGGGAATCATCTCCTCGGGATAGAGCTCAAGGAGTTTGTAAAACAAGGTTTCGTTGCGGTTCTGCAGCAAGGTCAGAAAAACATACTTATCCAAGGGCTCGGCCTGCTTTTGAAAGTTGGCATAAACGCGGGTCACTTGTTCTTCTAGCGAGAAGACGCGCGGCGGCAACAACCCGCGCAAGCCCAAGGCATCGCGTTCTTCTTCGGTGAAGGCGGTTCCTTTGTTCAACAATGGGTTGGCGAGCAGGGCGTTACCGCGCAACATCATCGTGCCACCGGTCGCACGCAGGCTGGAAACTTTCGGAGTCGGAGAATTCACAGCCGTAACCATGGGAGCGCCCCCCTGAAAAGGCCACGCGATTCTTTTGATATGCTCCGCAGATCCACCAGCAACCGAATCGCGCCCTCACTTTTCTGCCGCTTCCTTCATCAAACGTGCGGCCAGAGCTTTCAAATCCTCCACGGGGATGGCGTAACTCTCGGCTCGGTTAGCGCGGGCGATGTTCATGCCGAGGCAACGGCCCTCACGATCTAATAACGGCCCACCGACCGTCTTGCTGCTACTCAGGATGTCGTGCTGAAGAACGCGTGGAAACCCACTCCGACGTTTGGAAAAATCCCCGCTCATCATGTCATTGCGGTTTGTCTGATCGCTGAACATCTCGCTGCGCGCGGCGAGGCGCACGTCGGCGGTGCGTTCCTCCTTGCCACGGCGATAGGTGATTTTTACGAGACTGCCGGTTTTGCGGTCTTTGAGGGCGTCGGCGATTTCCTGGATCTGGCTCACGGCCACACCCGCTAGCCTGAGCAACACGTCTCCCTTTTGCAGCCCCGCCTCTTTCGCCCCGCTTTTCTCGGTCACTTCCTCAATCACCAGGGCCTTGGATTTTGCCTTGAACCGCACGCCCAACACCGCTCCTCCGGCCGCTGGCACTTCACGGGTGTTGGCACTCACAATCCCTGCTAGCAGACGACGATTGGTGCGCGTCGTCGCTCCGTTGGCCACCACCCAGGTCCCTTGCCCCACCTCACTCGTCGGCGCATACTCGACCGGCACCAACCCCGTGGCCTCGATTTTCAAAAGCACCACATCCCACTCGGGAGCCACGGCCAGCTCTCTGACCTCCGCGTATGGCGTGGTGTCCACCGTGACGGCCGGTTGCTGCCATTCCCGCCATTCGCTCGCCTTTGCCAAAAGATGCCCCTGCGCAGAAATCACTACCCCGTAACCCACTTCCTTGCGGCCATCGATCATGACGGCGCTCGAGCGTTGCAGCACCGCGCGCTGTGCCTCAAACGCCGCGACCACTTCCGTACCCGTCGTCCGATACTTAGAGTCGAGGCTTTGCTGTCCTGATAGAGTGGTCGCCAGCCCCCACCCGAGAAGGACCATGATTGCGTTAGCGTTCACCGAGATTGCATGTGAGGGTTTTGGGCTTGCCGTCGCGTTCCAGCTCGAGCGTGAGCTCGTCGCCAGCTGACATTTCCTTGAGTAAATCCTGAAGTTCTTGGCGATTGACCAGCGCCGTGCCATTGAGTTTGAGCAGGACGTCTCCCTCTTTAATGCCAGCCCCGCGCGCCGGGCTGTTGTTGCCCACCTTGGTCACGCGCAAGCCGACGGGCGGCCGCGCTTCCGTGGCCAACCCGAGAAACCCGTTGCCTTTGACGGGCATGGCGGCAAATGG
>JBDLWH010000166.1:0-5626 GCA_039804325.1 Verrucomicrobiota bacterium | reverse complement strand
ATTTGAACTTTGTGGACCATGGCATGCGAAAAGTGCTTATTCCGCGCGTGACCGCATTATCTCAGAACACCATGGGTACGCTGGACGCGAACGAAGCAGTGGCTTCTGTTGCATACCGGCTCAATGAATTTTTCGCTATCTATCCGATAACGCCGTCCTCAGCGATGGCGGAATTTGCGGACGAATGGGCGGCCGCCGGTAAACCAAACCTCTGGGGAGCAATTCCGAGCGTGGTGGAGATGCAATCGGAAGGCGGCGCCGCGGGGGCGCTGCATGGCGCGCTTTTGGCAGGTTCGTTGAGTGCCTCGTTCACGGCATCCCAAGGGCTGCTGCTCATGATCCCCAACATGTATAAAATCGCGGGGGAACTCATTCCTTTCTGCCTCCACGTCACTGCCCGGGCGCTCGCGACCCACGCGTTGAGCATTTTCGGCGATCATTCCGACGTGATGGCCTGCCGTCAGACGGGTTTTGCGATGTTGGCGGGCGGTTCAGTGCAGGAAGCCCAGGACACGGCGGTGATTTCTCAGATGGTGACGCTGCGGTCGCGGGTTCCCTTTTTGCATTTCTTTGATGGATTTCGGACGTCGCACGAGGTTTCCAAGATTGCGTTGCTCAGTGATGACGATTTGCGCAGCCTGATCGACGAGGACAGCATTCAAGCCAACCGCGACCGAGCCCTCACGCCCGATCGCCCGGTCATCCGCGGCACGGCCCAAAATCCCGACGCGTTCTTCCAAGCTCGCGAAGGGTGCAATGGGTTCTATCAGGAAATCCCGCGTCTGGTGAAGGAAGCCATGGCGGCATTTGAGGCGCGCACAGGTCGTGCTTACAAGCCGTTTGATTACGAAGGCCACCCAGATGCGGAGCGCGTGGTGATCATTATGGGGTCCGGCGCGGAAGCCGTCGGGGAGACCGTCGAATGGCTCAATGCCAACGGCGAAAAAACCGGCGTGCTCAAAGTGCGCCTGTATCGTCCGTTTTCCGTCGAGGATTTCGCGTCAGTGCTGCCTAAATCCGTCAAATCCATCGCCGTGCTGGACCGCACGAAGGAGCCCGGCGCGCTGGGTGAGCCGCTGTATCTCGATGTGGTCGGCGCCCTGCGTCAGGCCGACACGGCGGGATGGCTCAAAGACACGCACACCATTCGTGTCATCGCTGGGCGCTATGGGCTCGGGTCGAAAGAATTCACCCCGGCCATGATCAAGGCGATCTATGAGGAACTCTCGAAACCATCGCCGAAACAAGTTTTCACGGTAGGCATCAACGATGATGTCAGCGGGCTTTCGCTCGCCTACGATCCGGAGTTTGAAGTGGTGCCGCCGGGCATGAAGCAGGCGGTCTTCTTTGGGCTGGGATCGGACGGCACGGTTGGAGCTAACAAGAACAGCATCAAGATCATTGGCGAGGGCACCGATAACTATGCGCAAGGATACTTCGTGTATGACTCGAAGAAGGCTGGCGCCATGACCGTCTCTCACTTGCGCTTCGGCCCCACGCCGATCCGCTCGACCTACCTGATTCGTCGCGCCGAATTTGTCGCCTGTCACCGATTCGACCTGCTCCATCAGAT
This sequence comes from Verrucomicrobiota bacterium, assembly GCA_039804325.1. GTDB lineage: Bacteria > Verrucomicrobiota > Verrucomicrobiia > Verrucomicrobiales > Akkermansiaceae > Luteolibacter. Next base: position 4,053 of record JBDLWH010000166.1, on the reverse strand, counting down.
TAACGTGCTCGATTATGTGGCACCCGGCGGGATCTTCCTGCTCAATTCACCCGGTGACCCGCTCGAATCATGGATGAAACTCCCGAGCGAGATCCAGGAACAAATCATCAGCAAGAACCTCTCGTTCTATGCCATTGACGCCAGCACCGTGGCGCGCGACGTCGGCATGGCCGGTCGCATCAACACGATCATGCAGACGTGTTATTTCGCCATCTCCGGCGTGCTGGAAAAAGATGACGCCATCGCTGCCATCAAATATGCGATCAAAAAAACCTATGGCAAACGCGGCGACGCCGTGGTCCAGCGCAACTACGAGGCGGTTGATCGCACGTTAGAGAATCTCGTCAAGATCGACTACCCGAGCGCGCCCAACTCGAGCGTGCGCCTCAACCCTATCGTCCCGGCCCATGCGCCAGACTTTATCCAACGGGTCACGGCATTGATGTTAGCCGGCAAGGGCGACCTGTTACCCGTGAGCGCCTTCCCGGTGGATGGCGTCTGGCCCACAGGCACGACCCAGTGGGAAAAACGCAACATCGCCGAGGAAATCCCAGTCTGGGAAAGCGATCTGTGCATCCAGTGTAACAAGTGCTCGATTGTTTGTCCGCACGCTGCGATTCGCCCGAAGGTGTTCACGCCCGAGCATCTTGCCAACGCGCCGGCCACCTTCAAGTCCACCGAGTTCAAGATGCGGGAATACCCGGGAATGTGTTACTCGATGCAGGTCGCCCCAGAAGATTGCACGGGCTGCCAACTATGCGTCCAAGTTTGCCCCGCCAAGGACAAGAGCAACCCGAGCCGCAAGGCTCTCAACATGGTGCCTCAACTTCCACTGCGCGACGCCGAACGCGAAAACTTCGCATTCTTCCTCAACTTGCCTGATCCAGACCGCGCGATGCTGCGCGATGACGTGAAAACCACGCAGTTCATGCGGCCGTTGTTTGAGTTCTCGGGTGCCTGCGCCGGTTGCGGTGAAACTCCCTATCTGAAACTCCTGACCCAGATGTTTGGCGACCGCCTGCTCATGGCCAACGCCACCGGATGTTCGTCGATTTACGGTGGTAATCTACCCACCACTCCTTATACCACAGATGCTTGCGGACGCGGCCCGGCTTGGGCCAACTCGCTCTTCGAGGATAACGCGGAATTCGGTCTCGGCTTCCGCGCCAGCCTCGACCAATCACGCGTCTTTGCCGAAGTGTTATTGCGCGGGCAGGCCGGGTTGTTAGGAGACGACCTCGTCACGGCACTCACCGGTGCCGACCAGACTAACGAAGCGGGCATTCAAGCTCAGCGCGAGCGTGTCGTGGCCCTGCGCCAGGCACTTGTCGGCCAGACCACGCGGGAAGCGCGCACACTGAGTCAGATCGCAGACTATCTGGTGGACAAGAGTGTTTGGATCATCGGTGGTGACGGATGGGCCTACGACATCGGCTTCGGCGGGCTTGACCACGTGATCGCCTCAGGCAGAAATGTCAATATCTTGGTGCTCGACACTGAGGTGTATTCTAACACAGGCGGCCAACAGTCGAAGTCCACACCCATGGGCGCAGTGGCCAAATTCAGCATGGCCGGCAAGGCGCTGCCCAAGAAGGATCTCGGGCTCATCGCCACGACCTATGGTTCGGTCTATGTGGCGCGCATTGCCCTAGGCGCGAAGGATGCTCACGCGGTTTCGGTTTTCCGTGAGGCGGAAAGCTATCAGGGCCCATCGCTCATCATTGCTTACAGCCACTGTGTTGCCCACGGGTACAGTCTGTCGCAGGGTCTCGAACAACAGAAGCGCGCTGTGGCCTGTGGCTACTGGCCGCTCTTCCGCTTCGACCCGCGCCGCGCCGAAAAGGGCGAAAATCCGATGAAGCTCGACTCTGCCGCACCCAAGGGCCTGCTCACCGACTTCACCCGCAATGAAACGCGCTTCCAGATGTTAGAGCGTATCAATCCCAAGCGCTCGGCGATGCTCCAACAGATGGCTGCAGAGTCGGTCAAGGAACGATTCGCACACTATCAGCAAATGGCAGCGCCAAAGGAAATTGTCGCCCCAGCTGAAACCCCCACCCCTAACGCTTGATTCCCATGAAATTATCGACCACCTATCTTGGACTGCCCCTGAAAAACCCGGTGATGCCAGGGGCCTCCCCGATGGCATACAAGCTCGACACCGTGAAGCGACTTGAGGACGCCGGTGCCGGTGCCATCATGATGCATTCGCTCTTTGAAGAGCAAATCACCAGTCAACAACTCGCAGAGTTCGCCCACACCGAGTTTTCTGCGGATTCATCGTCAGAAGCGAGTTCCTACTTTCCCCACATGGAGGACTATGCGCTTGGGCCGGATCTATATCTCGAACAGATCACGCGCATCAAGGAGACGGTGGACATTCCCGTGATCGGATCGCTCAACGGCATCAGCATGGGCGGCTGGACTGACCACGCTCGCCTCATCCAACAGGCTGGGGCCGACGCGCTGGAACTCAACGTCTATTACGTGGCGACCAATCCTAATGAGTCGGGCACCGAAGTGGAAAAGCGCACGTTAGACATTCTTGAGGCTGTCAAGGCGAGCGTCACCATCCCCATCGCCGTCAAACTCTCATCGAATTTTTCTTCTCCAGGCCATTTTGCCAAGCAGCTTGACGCGAGTGGCGCGGCGGGGGTGGTCATGTTTAACCGATTCTATCAGCCTGACATCAACATTGAGGAACTTGAAGCCGCCCCGCATCTCGAACTCTCTACCTCGACGGAACTGCGTCAACGGCTCCGTTGGATCGCCATCATCCATGGTCACATTAAGGCGGACATCGCGCTGAGCGGCGGCGTGCATAACTTTGAAGACATCATCAAGGGCATTATGTGCGGAGCTAATGTGGTGCAAATCGTCTCCAGCTTGCTCAAACGAGGCCCTGATCACTTAGCGGTCTTACTCGCCGATTTGAACCGGTGGATGGAAGAGCACGAATACGAATCTATCGATCAGATGCGTGGCAGCATGAGCCTCGCCCATTGCCCGGATCCATCGGTCTATGAACGGGCTAATTACCTGCGCGTCCTGCAACTCTGGAAAGTCTGAGTGAGATATCGTGCTTAGCCCGTCACTCACTACCCCGACGACCTATCGAGGCCCTCGCCAACCAGGCGAGGCACGGCTCGCATGCCATGGGGGTGTGTGAGATAGACAAATGCCCCGAAATGCCAATGCCTTGCCGATGATGTCGCTTCCCATCCTGCACCCATGAACCATCCATATCTCCCAGTCCTGCTTTTTTTCGGTGTCTCGTTGGCGGTGCCTATCGGCGCGCTTGTGTTGGCGCGTGTGTGGATGACCTTTTTCACCCCTATCAAACGCGGACAGGACAAGAACGCACTCTACGAATGTGGCGTCAATCCACTCGCCGAGCGCCAAACGCGCTTTCACTCGCAATACTATCTCTTTGGGCTCCTCTTCCTGCTCTTTGATGTGGAAACCGTTTTTCTGCTGCCTTTTGCCGTCGCCTTCCTCAAGCTTTCCATCGGCGCGTTTTTAGTGGCGATGGTTTTCCTGCTTTTGTTAGCTGAGGGCTTACTGTGGGCGTGGAGCAAAGGGCTGCTCAACTGGCGCGGACTTGCGAGGCCCGGCCTCGCGCTTGCCGACGATTGATTCTCGACGGATTCATCCACCACTCTGGTCGTGCGGGGCTACGTGGGATGCGCCCACGTCATGATGCCCAGCGACCTCCACTAGGCGCTTGTTCGGGCACGTCTTGCAGCGCATGGTGCAAGCAACACGGGGTGGAGGGGGGCGTCACCACGATGTTGCCAAAGTTCAGGACTCTGACTGAAAGCTCACAGGCAGCCGCGTCGTAGCCCGTGGGCCTGAAGTATCAATCTAACGACCCATGAAGTTAACATTTTTCTCACTGATGGCAGGATGTCTCGTCACGGCCAGCGCGGTTGCGGGTGACGATCTCGCCGCCTCGTTTCACCATCCGCCAGACGCGGCGAAGCCCATGACCTGGTGGCATTGGATTGACGGCAACGTCACGCGTGAGGGCATCACCAAGGATCTAGAATCCAT
>JBDLWH010000165.1:0-7469 GCA_039804325.1 Verrucomicrobiota bacterium | reverse complement strand
TGTTATCGAACCAGCGTTGCATGAAGTCGAGTGTATTGGTTGAGATATGGATGAGTTCCGGGTTGCTTTCCAGACCGATACCCAATGCTGGATAGATATGCTGGATGCCTAGGGTGTTGCTGTTCCAATACTCGGTGCCGGATTCCGTGTAGCGAAAGATGGTCTTCCCATCCACTTCGCGGGTGGCATAGCCGCTGAGATGATTGAGGATATGGCTCCATTTTTCCTTTTTGTCTTGGTCCACGCCAAGCACGGCACTCATTTCTAACGAGGTGCCAAACACCGCTCGGCAGAGGGCGAGCGACACAATAGGGTTGAAATCCTTACCGCTTTTTTCATGGACCGAGTCCTTAGCGAGCACATAACGATCCTTATCCTGCTCGAAAAGCATGTAAGCCTCCCAGAATCGGGTGAGCTCCTTGAAGTAGGGATAAACCTTTTTGGCATAAGCCGGATCATACGTCGTTTTCCAACGGAAAACCATGTTCACCGCACCGTAGGAGGCGTTGCTGCGCTGGCCAAAACTGCCGCATGTCGTCACCCCCTTCGGCCCAATCCCCGTGGGATAGTAAATACCTGGCATGTCGAGATCCTTCTTCGCCATCTTTTGCCCGTTGGGAATATAATCAAGCAATGGCTGGTCCTGCACTTCTCCTAACGCAACATGATTGGAGGCATACAGACTGTAGAACGCCGCCTGATAGTTGTAATTCAAGTGATAGTCATTTTCCCATCCGGGGCCATCGGTGCAGAACCACGACCCGAGGATGCCCGGCGCATAATCCTTGTCGCGGCAGGAACTCGCAAAGATATAGTTTGCGAGATAATACTGATGCTCGATCACCTTGTCTGGAATCTCCACAAAACTCGCGGCCCAAAAATTCGCCCACCATTTCTTGTGCGCCTCATACTGCGCGGACAAGCGGGCCACATTGAACTCCGCCATTTTCTTTTCGACGGCCATGGCATAGTTCGGATTCTTGGCCAGGCTATCGAGCGCGAACGCGAACACCTGACGATTCTCATCGAGTTCGTCGCGCTTGCCTGAGGCGAATCGGCGCATGCACAGGGCGACCCCGGTGTGAGTGTCCTTCTGGAAGGCGCGCCGCAGATAGAAACCCACGCCGTCTTTGAGATCACGCAATTCTGTTTCTCCGACCTCATGGTTGCCTGAATCCATGCTCTTGATGACTTGGGGTTGCAACGCATACGCTATTTTGCCGTGCTCAGCCATCCACTCCATGAAAATCATGTTATCCACGGCACTCACCCAGATTTTGAAGCGGACGCTCACACCGCCCGGCTGCGCCATGGTCCCATAGGTGGTGGCCGTATAGAGGTCGGTCTCCACTGTGCATACCGGTTCTGGCTTTGTGGGATCAAACGTGAAGGAGAAATCGATCAGCCCAACCGAGCGAGCTGAGGAGGCGTCCCACATGTCATTTTTGTGAAACCAGAACCTCATTTTTCCGGGTTCCTGTTTCTTGAGAGGCGAGCCCTTTTCCAGTGGCGTGGTGCTCAGAGACATGGCGATATCGCCATTGCCCAGCAGAATGGCATCAGTGCTATAAGGCGCTAGGCCACCAGGGATTTTATCAAAGCGTGCCTGGTGCTGTGAGACGATGCGCTGGGATTCTGCAAGCAGGTAGGTGGAACTGGGAGTGCCGGAGGCGGGTGAGAAGGTCGCCACAGCAAGAGAAAGAATCGCTAGTAATAACTTCATTAGATTAGGGTTCATATAGGGATGCCTCCGATTTCTGCAAGTGAAATGAGGTATGCGGCCATGCGACACGTAACTCATCGGCCACCCACTTGCCGCAGAGGGAGAGTGATGGGCAGGGCCTCAGCGCAGCCAGAGGGATTTCAGATACGGCGTATCCGTGAAGTCACGGGGCATGGGTGAGTGACGAACCGCCCTCGTGCGGGGCATGGTGCTGAGCAATTGCCGCTCAAAGTCGAGGGACGTCATGCCACGAAAATTCGTCGAACACAAGATCCACCCACCAGGAGCTAACACTTTAGCAGCCAGAGCGGCGAGTTCCCCAAAGTGTTGCCCGGCGCGAAAAACCTTGCCTTGGTCATCGCGCGAGAAAGTCGGCGGGTCGAGCACGATGGCATCGAAGGTACGCCCTTGTTTCGCAAAGCGCCGCAGCCAGTGAAATGAGTCGCCCTTACAGAAATGATGCGCCGCAGGATCTAACTGGTTGTGAACGAAGTTGCGCTTGGCCCAGTCGAGATACGTTTGTGAGAGATCAAGGGTGGTGGTTTGCGCCCCAGCCATGGCAGCAGCCACAGAAAAGGCGCCGGTGTAGGCAAAGGCGTTGAGCAGTTTGAGGCCAGGGCGCATCAGATCCCTGACTTGGGCGCGGTTGTCGCGTTGATCGAGGAAAATTCCCTGCGAATAACCGGATTGAAAAGAGATTTCATATCTCACTCCGTGCTCGCGTATCAAAAATGGCAGAGCCACCACCGGGCCACTCAGCCATCTGGGAGACTCTCTTTGGTGATGATCGAGCCGTTTCCAATAACAGGAAACCCCGCGATCTTCTAACCAACCAAGCACCTGTGGTGGTATCGATTCGACCGTGGTGGATAGCAACCAACGCCCGGCATAAGACTCAAGCGCCATGCCTGGCAGACCGTCGCCCGCACCATCGACCAAGCGCAGCGCGTCGGTCTGATCAGTGACTAAGGCTGTGCGCCGCGCAATAGCGGTTTCAAGTTGAGCGATCATGCCGTTACTTGGACTGCTCTAACATGCGCAATAACGGCGCTTCGGCGCGTTGACGCAAGGCTTCATCGATTTCGATGCGAGGTTCGAGGGTGTCGAGGCAATCGCGGAGTTTTTGCAGTGTGTTGAGTTTCATGTAGCGGCAGTCTGCGCATGAACAGCGGTCGGTGGGGCCGGCAATGAGGTTTTTGTCTGGGCATTCCTTGCGCAGGCGATGGAGCATGCCGCTTTCCGTGACGACGATAATGTTTTTAACCGTGGCGTTGCGGCAATAACTCACCATTTTTTCCGTCGAACACACCTCGTCGGCTAGGAGCCGCACCGCCTGCGTACACTCCGGATGCGCGACCACTAACGCATCAGGAAATTCGCTTTTGATCTGATGGATCGATTCGCGGGTAAACTCAACGTGGACATAACAACTTCCTTGCCAGAGATCCATTTTGCGGCCGGTTTGTTCAATAACCCAAGCACCGAGATTGGCATCTGGCACAAACAGGATCGGGCGATCAGCAGGGGCCTGATTGACGATGGCCACGGCGTTGCCCGATGTGCAGATCACGTCGCTCAGGGCTTTGACCGCACCGGAACAATTGATATATGCGATCACATAATAATTTTTGTCGGCGTTAGCTGAGAGATAGGCTTCGAGTTGATCGGCGGGGCACGCTTGTTCGAGCGAGCATCCGGCATCTTTGTCGGGGAGCACGACAATTTTGTGTGGGTTGACGATTTTGGCGGTTTCGGCCATGAAATGCACACCACAGAAGACGATCACATCAGCAGGGGTGGCTTGCGCCTGATAGGCCAGACCGAGGGAATCGCCGACGTGATCGGCGACATCCTGGATATCGCCTGTCTGATAGTTATGGGCGAGGATGACGGCGTTTCTGGCCTTTTTAAGAGCGAGAATTTCCTCGTGGAGGTCAAGTGAGGCGGCCATGGAGGCGTATAAGGTCGGGGATATCAAGGAGTGGAGTCTGGGGCTTCCGGGATCATTTCCATGGTGCCGGTGTGTTTGGCCCCGGGTTTGACGACAAAGGCTGACGCTCGGACAAGCCCATGGAGGCGGGCGCGCTTTTCCAGAGTGACGGCACCCGTACAAAAGATTTGGCCCCGAACGTGACCGTCGATGGTGGCCATGGCGGCTGTGACCGGGTTGAGGAACTCGACGCGCGCTCCTTTTTCGATGCGCAGATGACGGCATTGCACGGTGCCCATAATTTTCCCGTGACTACGGATGATAAGATCGCCCGAGCAGACGGCTGAGCCGGCCAGTTCGCCCAAGACCATCAGATCCCGGCAATACACGGTCGTGCCCGAAATCGACGCGGTTTTTTGAATCACCACATCGCCGCAGGTTTGAATGCGGCGGTTCCAGGGTTCGGTGATGACGTAATCTAGCAGGCTGACGTAACCACAACATTTCGGGCACTGACTGGATTGCGCCTGGGCAATGGTGGTAAACCCGTGGCCGCAACTGAAGCAGGTGACATCACGCCGTGGTTTCACCGGATGGAGCCAGCGCATCAAAAACGACCTAGGCGCGGGGGCGGGTGGGCCAAATCGACTCGGCGTCGTGAGCTTTGGCGTCTCGACGGGTTCCGGGTCGGGATCGGTGTCCTTGCGGGGTGGCGCGAGACGCGTGACGGGATACGTCCGCACCACGCCTTTGCCGTCACGCACTTGGAAGTTCACCCCGCAAGCACGGCACTGGGTAGAAACGACCAAGGTGGGTTCCTTTTGGAGTTGCCCGCATTCTGGGCATGCCACCTGGATGCGATGGCGCTGGGGCTCATCGGCCATGATAGAGATGATTCAAGGAGGCAGACAGACTTAGGGCATTCAAGACCGATTGCCTGTGAATGATACTTGTTGAGGGGTGACGGCTGGCGCGCCCGGTTTGGCCGGGGCTTGAGCAGACGTCAGGGCGGGGGTGCCAACGGTGGATTTACCCACGAAGATGGCTCCCGCTTCGATGGATAGGGTTTTGGCTTTGATATCGCCGACCACCTCGGCGGTGGCTTTGAGTTCAACGCGCTCTGAGCACGTCAAGTTCCCATGGACCTTGCCGTAAACCACCACCGTGGCGGTGCGGATTTCCGCTTTGATCCGGGCATTTTCGCCGACGATTAGGTTGCCATCGGAGGTGATTTCACCCTCGATTTTGCCATCCACCACTAGGTCATTGGAAAACTTGACGGTACCTTTGATTTCCACATCCGAGGATAGCACATTGCGGGTGGCGGTACTGTTGGTGGGAGCGGAAGTGTTGCGCACTGCCACGGGTGGTGCCACAACCGGTTCATGGCGTATGACTTCTGGTTGTGTGGGCTCCGAGCGCGACGATGCGCTGTGGCCATGGCCGATTACTTTTTTAAACACGATAGTTAGAATGTTGAGGTTGATGTACTTGAAAATAAAGATTGACTCAGGGTTGTGGTGTTGCTGGGGATGGCTCGCTTGGCTCATTGCGCGGCTCTGGCTTGCTCGCATCGGTCGCACTGCCCGCCGGGGGGGCCGAATCTGGCACCACCGCTGGTGCCGCTGGTGCCGCTGGTGCCGCTGGTGCCGCTTCGTTCGCCGGGGCGACTTGAGCTGGCGCGGCCAAGGCAGCGGGGATTTCCGCTTTGGGAACCGGTGGGGCATCGATTTCCACGGGTGGCTTGGCCTTCAGCGTGGCTAGCCGCCGCTTGGCCGTCTCGGCAAAGGCGCTCTCGGAAAATTCGGTTTTGACTCGCTTGTATGACTCGTCGGCCTTGTCGAAATCGCCCGCCATCTTCGAAATGTCTCCCAATGAGATCAGCGCAAATGGCGCCATAAACCGCGCTTTCGGGTCATTTGACAACTCCTGAAAAATCCGCGTCGCGTCACTCGATTTCCCCTGAATCATGAGCTTCGACCCGAGACTGGCCTGTGCCGTTGCCAGCGCGGCATGATCCGCATGGGAAGCGATGAATGTGCGAAGGGTTTCGATGGCCGCGTCTTGCTGACCCTCGGTCCACTGGTGGTCGGCGAGCAAAACCATCGTGCTGCTTGCCGCGACGGTCCCGGCGTGATCCTTGATGACGGCCTGCAGCGCACCCATATTCTCCGCCGTGCTCAGGGCCGCTCCGGCACTCTCTTGGCGGCTTTTTTCAATGCCACGGTAAATCACCAGCGCCGCCGCCCCAAGGGCCACGAGAATCGTGAGAACAATGAGATTTTTCTGATTGCGATCGAGAAACATCTCCAAGGCATTCGGCCCTTGGGAGATTTCGGCGAGGGGCACGGGTGATTTCGAGAGTTCTGCGGGCATTTCGGGGAGTGTGCTGAAGTGGGACGGCCGATCAAAGCGGCGACTGCGCCGAAATCAATGCGGAAGTCAGGAACACTCGCGATTTTTGTGCCCAGAGGCTCCGAATGAGTGTTTTTAATGGCCAGAGCCGGGTGGGGCCGCTAATTTGCGCGGGCATGTCAAAACGCTTGTATGTGGTGGCCGGAGAGCTCAGCGGAGATGCTCATGGGGCGGGATTACTTCGCGCCCTCAAGACGATGGTGCCCACGGTGGTCATCCACGGCGTCGGTGGCCCGGCCATGACCGAGGTCGCGGGACCAGCGTTGTGTGACTGGGTGGAGGACGCCGCCGTCATGGGCGTCTGGGAGGTCTTGAAACGTTATGGCTGGTTCAAGGAGCGCTTCACCCGAATGCTCGGAGAACTTCAGGCGTTCCGCCCTGATGTCCTCCTGCTCATCGATTACCCCGGGTTTAACCTGCGCTTTGCCGCTGCCGTCAAAAAAGCCTGCCCCCAAACCCGCATCGTCTATTACATCAGCCCACAAGTCTGGGCATGGAATAAGGGGCGCATCCCTAAAATGGTTGGGTTGCTAGATGAAATGCTCTGCCTCTTTCCCTTTGAACAACCGATTTTTCAACAGGCCGGATTGAAAACGACCTTTGTGGGTCACCCTCTCGTCGATGAGTTAGAAGATCAACGCCTCCCTAACGCCCAGCGTGATTCAGCCTTAGTCGGGTTATTCCCGGGAAGTCGGGAACGCGAAATCGCGCGCCTCTTGCCACTCATGATCGAGACGGGCAAACAGCTCAAGGCATGGCGCGGCGACCTGCTATTCGAAGTGCCTGCCGCCTCCCCGAAACTCGCCGAACAAATCCGCACCCTTATCGCAGCGGGCGGCGCGGCGGATTTCATCACCCTCACCATGGGCGGCAGCCACTCACTGATGCAGCGGGCGTGCTGCGCGGTGATTGCCAGCGGCACCGCCACCCTTGAGGCGGCCTATTACGGCCTGCCATATTGCCTCGTCTATCGGACAGCGCCGCTCACCTATCTGTTGGCTCGCATGCTCGTCAAAATCGAACTCGTCGGGTTAGTCAATATTCTCGCCAAAGAATGTGTCGTGGAAGAATGGATCCAAAACAAAGCTAAACCCGCGACCGTCGTGCGATCGTTAAAAGCATTCTTGGAATCCTCGGAAAAACGCGAGGCCTTACAGGAGCGCCTCGCGCAAACCGTGTCACAACTCGGCGGTGTCGGTGCCCATCAACGCGCCGCTCGTGCCGTGGCGCATTGGTTGCAAAGCAGCTAATTGGTCGCCGCGCTCGCGAGCATGGCCGCACACCACCCGCTCATCAATATCTTGATGCCCGAAATCGATGAAGACGGCCGGGTGAGCTAATGGGAGGGAGTCACCGACGGCGAACTCGCCAACCATTTCTTACTCACCACCTTGGTCGGCG
>JBDLWH010000164.1:0-6959 GCA_039804325.1 Verrucomicrobiota bacterium | reverse complement strand
CTTCGATCATGAGTGAACTCTGATGGGTTAGCTAACATAACTGCAACACTCGGGTGTTTCTACTGGCTAGGTTTTGAAACATCAGGTCTTTCACCTGATAAGAAGCGCCTTGCTTTGCTCGGCGCACAACAGTCCAATTAGTACGGTCGAAATCATGGCTTGAGCCGGGATGGTTTGGCAAGGCGCGAATCTGAAAGGATTGCAACTTGCTAAGATGCAATGCGATGCGGCATTGCGTCAGAGGTGAGGTGATTGAGATGGGCTGGCCAATGGGGGTTGCCGAAAGAGGAGGTTTCTCAAACGACGTCGGCCCAGCCGTCGAGGTCTTCAAACACTCCTGCCGGTCTCGCAGGCACCAAAAAAAAGCCGGTGCCCCTTGCGAGGGCACCGGCCTGGAGTGATGAGATCAGCCAAACTTATTCCGCTGGGGTTCCGGCGGCTTCGGCTTCGGCGGCCTTTTGGTCGCGCATCCATGCGCGGCGGCTCATTTTGACGCGGCCTTTTTCGTCCACGCCGAGGCACTTGGCGGTGATGACTTGGCCTTTTTTGACGACGTCCTCGACATTTTCGGTTCTTCCTTCGGCGAGTTCCGAGACGTGGATTAGGCCGTCCTTACCGGGGAGCACTTCCATGAATGCGCCGAAGGCGGTGATGGAGACCACCTTGCCGGTGTAGGTCTTACCGACTTCGATTTCTTGGAACATGCGCTCGATCATCGACTTAGCGCGCTCAAGGCCCTCGGCTTTAGACGCGTAGATGTGGACGGTGCCGTCATCCTCGATGTTGATCTCGGCACCAGACTCGGCCTGGATGCCCTTGATGTTTTTACCGCCTGGGCCGATGAGCTCGCCGATGCGGTCAGCGGGGATCTTCACCGTGACGATGCGCGGGGCATGCGGGCTGAGTTCGTTAGGCGTGGTGATCGATTCGGCCATTTTGTCGAGCACCTTGGCACGAGCGGCCTTGGCGATGTGGATGGCTTGCTCGAGCATGGCGATGGGCAGACCGGGGAGTTTGAGGTCGAGCTGATAGCCCGTGACGCCCTGGCTGGTGCCGCAGAGTTTGAAGTCCATGTCGCCATAGAAGTCTTCCGAGCCGATGATATCCAACAACATCTTATGCTCCTTGAGCGAGCCGTCGTCGTTCATTTCGGTGACGAGGCCAACCGAGATGCCGCCGACCGGGCGGATGAGTGGCACGCCAGCGTCGAGCAAGGCCATGGTCCCGGCGCACACAGAGGCCATCGAGGTAGAGCCGTTAGACTCGGTCACTTCCGATGAGACGCGGATGGCGTAGGGGAAGTCGGCTTCGGTAGGCAAGACCGGTTCGATCGAGCGTTCGGCCAGCGAGCCGTGGCCGATTTCGCGACGGTTGATGCCGCCCATGCGACCGGTTTCCCCGACCGAGAAGGGAGGGAAATTGTAATGGAGGATAAAGCGTTTGCTGTCTTCGCCGCCGGCATAGTTGTCGAAGCGTTGTTTTTCATCGGCGGGAGCCAAGGTGGTGATGGCCAGTGCTTGGGTTTCACCGCGTGAGAAGAGAGCCGAGCCGTGGACGCGCGGCAGCGAGCCGATTTCGCCGTAAAGTGGGCGAAGGTCGCCGATGGCCCGCCCGTCGGCGCGCACGCCTTTTTCCATGATGGAAATACGGAATGCCTTCTTCTGAAGGTATTCAAAGGCTTGCTCGACATCGAAATCGGTGGCTTCTGGAGCACGCGTCTTGATGGCGGCCTCCACTTCATCCCGCAGGGCGCCGACTTTCTTGGCGCGCTCGGTCTTGGTCGGGGCGTAGATGGCGGATTCGATGCGGTCGCCGGCGATTTCGTAGGCGATTTCCAAGAGGTTGTCCTTGGCGAGGATCTGAGTGAATTCGCGTTTGGTCTTACCGGCGAGGCGGACGAGTTCTTCCTGCAGGGCGACCAACTGGGTGACGGCGAGTTGAGCGAAGTGAAGAGCCTTGATGAATTCCTCTTCAGGGAGTTCGTCCGCTTGGCCTTCGATCATGATCACGTCGGTTTTATTGCCGACGTAGATGAGGTCCAGATCGCTGTTGGCACGCTGATCGTGGGTCGGGTTGATAACGAACTGACCGTCAACACGGCCGACACGCACGGCACCGATAGGGCCAGCGAACGGGATATCCGAGAGGCAAAGAGCGGCGGACGCGCCGTTCATCGACAGGATGTCCGAGTCATTTTCGCCATCGGCACTCAGCAGAATGGCGATGATTTGGGTGTCGTAGAAATAACCTTTTGGGAAAAGCGGGCGCAGCGGGCGGTCCGTCATGCGGCACGTGAGGATTTCTTTTTCGGTCGGGCGGCCTTCACGTTTGAAGTAGCCACCGGGAAACACCCCGGCGGAAGAAGCTTTTTCTTTATATTCCACGGAGAGCGGGAACCAGGTTTGGCCGGCTTTCACTTTGGTGGCGGAAACTGCGGTGACCAAGATGATGGTGTCACCACAGCGGACGGTGACGGCACCGTCGGCGAGTTTGGCAAGTTTGCCAGTTTCGAACGTGATCGGATTAGTGCCGACGTCGCTCGTAAGGGTATGAATATTCATGTGTGTTCGTATGATTCTTGTTTTCTGTGCGTCAAGCCCACCCGACGGAGTGCCGGGAGGGCATTCATTTTGCCGGACAAAACATCCTGACGTGCGCCGTGAGGGCAACGAGAGTGATGGAGGTCTAGCACCCCGGGCGATGCGAGACGATTGCCCGGGGTCGATTTGCGTGACCGCCACGGTGCCTGATGCACGTGGCGGGGTGGCGCAAAAAGCTTATCGGCGGAGACCCAAGCCTTGGATGACTTGGAAGTATTTTTCCTCGGAGCCTTTTTTGATGTAATCCAAGAGCTTGCGGCGCTGGGAGACCATGGTGAGCAGGCCACGGCGCGATGAAAAATCCTTTTTATGGATGTTCAGGTGATCCGTGAGGTGGAAAATCCGCTGGGTGAGTAGGGCCACTTGGTATGGGGCGCTGCCGGTGTCACCTTCGTGGAGTTGATAGTCTTTGAGTTCGATTTGTTTGGTGCTCATAGGGGTAGGGGATGGCTCAAGCGTGGGCCGGAGCGTCCTAGGTTGGGGGTTAGGACGGGAAGAAACCTGCAAATCACCGGGTTTGCAAGACAAATACTGGAGACGGCCGGCGACGGCATAAACTTTTTGTTAGTTGTCGTCGGTCATCCCCACGCGTTGAGCGAGGGCGCGCGACTAAGTTAGCAGGCCCCCCCATGATGAAATGAGCGCGTAATGCTGGAAGACAAATCCCACGCCACGCTGACCCGCAGGCGTGTTGCTCACGTCTTCACCATGAAACAACACTTTGCCCGGCCCATCATCCGCAAACTCAAGACCCGCTACGATGCGCAGCAACGTGGTTTTGCCTGAGCCCGACGGACCTAACAGCGCGGTTAGTGAGCCATCCGGCACTTCGAGCGAGACATCCTCTAGGGCCTTATATGATCCAAACGACTTGTGAATAGAATGAATGGATATCGACATAGAATGGGGGAAGTGATGATACCAACATCAGACAATCCGGGAATATGCGCCACCATAGTAACCCTCGGCTGCTGGGGAATTATGAGCCAAATTCTTTCAGGAAATCATGAGACCGGCAAGCATCATCCCGACACCATGTTCATGGCGTTCCTGCGGATGAGGGCAGAGCGCACCTGGGGGCATGGGGGCACTCGTCAGATCGAGACGCGGTCTTGACGCCCCAGAATTAACGGCCAGATTGGCGCAGCAGCTGCTAACCCATGCCCATCATCACCAAGCCATGAGTCTATTTCGTAAAAAACCTATCGCCGCGATTCTTGTTGAGGCACAGACCGGCGAGGGAGATGCCGCTCCCTCATTGAAGCGCACTCTCGGGGCCTGGCAACTCACGATGTTAGGCATTGGCGTGGTCATCGGTGCCGGGCTATTTTCGCTAACAGGCAAGGTGGCGGCCGACAATGCCGGTCCGGCGGTGGTGTTTTCCTACATGATCAGCGGGCTCGCATGCGCGTTTGCCGGATTGTGTTATGCGGAATTCGCATCGTCAGTGCCCGTAGCTGGCAGCGCCTATTCCTATTCCTATGCCACCATGGGTGAATTGTTAGCTTGGATCATCGGGTGGGACCTCGTCATGGAATACGCGATCGGCGCTGGCACCGTAGCCGTCAGCTGGTCTGCCTATTTCGTGAAATTTTGCCACCAGCTTCACCTCGATTTTCCGATCCAGTTTGCGCTATCACCGTTTGACAGTGCGAAGTTAGGTGACGGCACGGTGGTCCACGGCATCGCCAATTTGCCTGCGGCGGTGATCGTGGTGCTGATGTCCTTGCTATTGATACGCGGCACAAAGGAAAGCGCTTGGTT
The DNA here is from genome assembly GCA_039804325.1 of Verrucomicrobiota bacterium. Taxonomy (GTDB): domain Bacteria; phylum Verrucomicrobiota; class Verrucomicrobiia; order Verrucomicrobiales; family Akkermansiaceae; genus Luteolibacter. The sequence goes on along the minus strand of JBDLWH010000164.1, from coordinate 2,595 downwards.
CAACTCGGTGATGGTCGCGCTGAAAGTCACCATCGTGCTGTTAGTCATTGGCCTTGGTTGGGCCTACATGAATCCGGCTAACCATTCGCCGATGATTCCGGCGCGAGTGAGCGAGGTTCTCGCTAATGGCAGCACGATCTATCATTTTGGCTGGCAGGGTGTGCTCACGGGTGCGGGCCTGATCTTTTTTGCCTACATCGGGTTTGACGCGGTATCGACGGCGGCTCAAGAAGCGAAAAACCCACAGCGTGATTTGCCCATTGGCATTCTTGGCTCGTTGTTCATTTGCACGATCCTCTACATCCTGTTTTCATGGGTCATTACCGGACTCTGCCACTATTCCGAGTTTAGCGGATTGGATAAACTCGCGCCAGTCGCCAAGGCACTCGACAACATGCCCGAGCAATACCATTGGCTCCAACAACTCATTGTGCCGGCCATTCTCTGCGGGTTCTCATCGGTTATCATGGTGTTACTCATGGGACAGAGCCGCGTGTTCATCACCATGTCTCAGGACGGACTGCTTCCCAAATTGTTTTCCGAAATCCACCCGGTGCGCCACACGCCGTGGAAATCTAACATTCTCTTTGCCGTGGTGGTCGGTGGAGCCGTGGCATTGCTGCCGGGCAATGCGTTTGGGGAAATGTGCAGCGTGGGCACCTTGTTAGCCTTCGTGCTCGTGTGCATCGGCGTGATCGTCCTGCGCTATACCAATCCGGACCTCCCGCGGAAATTCCGTTGTCCGTGGGTACCGCTCGTGCCGGCGCTGGGTGCCTTGTGTTGCCTAACGATGATGGCGTTTTTGCCGCAAGACACGTGGTGGCGGCTGCTCATCTGGATGGCCATCGGGCTAACGATCTATTTCTTATACAGCCGCAAACACAGCAAACTCAACGGCGACTCGTGAACGAACACGATCCTCGTGGCATGACGGTGGCGCTGACGGGGAGCTAAAAACTCCCAGGCATCACGCTAGCGGCCATGAGGGAATATTTTTGCTAGGCGAGCAGTCGCTCGATGACATCGGCGGCGGTAAAGCTATCGCGGCCCGCCATCAATGATTCGCGCACGGCGGCCATATCGTCACCAATAGTGATGATGGGCGGCTCCACTTCGCCACCGTGAAGCTGGCCTATGCCCGCTGAGGCACACAGTGAGTTGCACAGACACATGCGCCCAACGGTTTGCGACGACTCGCCACCTTTGGCAATATAGATATCCTCGGGCTCTGCCGCACACCGAAACCCGATCGCTCCATCGGCTTTCTGATAGGTTTCACGCAACACCCCGAGGTCGCACACCCGCTCGCGCTGGGCATAGACCGTCGGGTCCACGATGCTGCCGGCAATGCGGGCGACTTTAAAGGGAAAACCTGTGGGCGAGGCCAGCGCGTCGGTGTGGATTTTCAAATCGCCACGTTTCACCGACTCTAGGACGTTGGTTTTGATTTCGGGGGCAAATCCAGATTCCTCACAGAAAGCAAAGGCCGTCCCGACTTGGATGCCACGGGCTCCGAGTTGCTGGGCTTCCCGAAGTTTGCCGATACGACCGTATCCGCCAGCCAGCCAGAACGGCAGCCCAATTTCCACAAACTTCGCCGGATCAATGCGATCACGCTCGCCATAAATCGGCTCCCCCTCAGGCGTGAGCTGCATCGGCCCACGCGGTGGCGCATTGTGGCCCCCCGCCGTCGCCCCTTCCACCACAAAGCCATCCACCTTGCCCGACGCCTTGCGCCGCAGGTTTTCGGCCAGCACTGGCGATGAAACGATTGCGAGAAATAGCGGACGCCTGAGTGCGGGCACCGGCCCGAATTCCGAGGGATTGAGGTGAATAAAGACCGGCTCGGTGGCCCCCGTCACATCCAAGCGCATGGCGGCTGGTTGACCCGCTGCCATGTCATCGAGGATTTTGGGGATTTGCCGTGGTATCCCTGCCCCCATGAGCACCACGTTCACCCCGGCGAGCATCGCTCCGTAAAGCGCCATGAGCGTGGGAGTTTGAATTTTTTCCAACAGATTCATCCCGACCCATCCTGAGTGACCTTCTTTGGCCAAATGAATCGCCACAAAACTTGAGACGATTCCGAGTTCACGTGTGGCGCGCGATGGCTCATGGGAAATCATCGGCTGCGCCTTGAACGGTGCGTCCGGCGGTTTCCCACCCGGTATGAAGTAGCGATCAAGAATGCGCCCGGCAATCTCGGGATAGGGAAAGGCCGCCAATGCCCGGCGTAAATGCCCGCCCAAGTCACCCAATTGAAGTTGCCGCGTGAGCAATAAATCCAAGGCCGTGCCCGACACGACCCCCAATTGGCCCTCTTGAGCGACAGCGCGGGCCAGGCGCCAGCCTGATACCCCAACACCCATGCCACCTTGAATGATAGGCGGCAACTGTGCGGCCTCGACAGGCTCTGAAATCGAAAAATCCTTAGTCATGGTGGTGCATCTGGAGGGTAAACCATACCCCGCCCCTAACTCAAAAGCCGGCGCGGCGCGAAACGTTTGAAAACCCAACTTGGTCGAATACCTACGCAATAGCAAGCTCAAGCCCGATCATGGGCATTTTTGCACCGCCCCCGTGGTGCTCGCGCCT
>JBDLWH010000163.1:0-10417 GCA_039804325.1 Verrucomicrobiota bacterium | reverse complement strand
CAGTTAGCATCTAACGAGATGGCGCGGCGTTGGCCGATGAACCGCCATCCGACGGTGTGGGGTTCTTCGCCGTGGCAGCAGGTCGAGAGGCCCTTGGCGTGGCGTGGGGTGGAGCCGGTCTGGCCGACTTGGTTGAGGTGGCTGAGGAAGGGCAAGACGCTTTGGCCTTCGCCGCCGAGATCCACGAGGGATTTGGTGCTACCTAACGACGAGCGAGACAGGCGCAGGAAGTCGCGGATGATGGTTTCGGCCTCGGCCACCTTGACCAGTCCGTCGGCTTGTTTTTTGGTCCAACCGGCACCGGTGACAAAGAGCAGATCGGCATCGGGGCGGATCGTTTGCTGGTCGGAGGCAGGGGATTCAAATCCGGTGACCTGGGTGCGTGGGGCGGATGGGGTGAGAGAATGGGTTTCCACGGGAGCCGCGGATGACGTGTGGCGGAGAGCGAGCGATTCGTCCGTGGCGATGCCACCTTCCAGAGCGAGAAGCCATGGGCGGGTGGTTCGCGAGAAGGCGGCTTCCATGCGTTGGCGGTAGAACCAGCGTGAGACGTGGGGTTGGCCGTTGGAAACGCTGAGGCCCGTGACATGGGTGTCGGCGCAACCACCGAGGCGATGCGCGACGCCGGGCAGCACACGGTTCCAGCGTGAGGTGGCCGCCACCGTGACGAGCGTGGCACCGGCCGCTCGGCAGAGAGATTCTGCGCCAGCGGCATCCGTGGCGTAGCGGGCTTGGGAAAATTCCGGCCCGGTGAGCGTGAGAACCTTGGCGGCTCCGCAGGTGGCGATCGCTTCGGCTGCCGGCGAGGTCAGTTCCCCGATCAGGCCGATGCTGAAGGGCGCGCCAAGGGACTCGGCGAGTTGAATGGTAGCGGCTAGGGCTTCAAGCGCGGACTTCGCGAGGGTGCCGTCGGGTTCGGTATGGGCGAGAAAAAGGGTGCTCATAAGGGTGAAAAGGTGATCGGTTATCAGTGAACTTGCTTATTCGCCTTGGAGCCAAGCGACGATGTCGGCCGCGATTTGCTCGGGAGAAACGTCCTGGATGACTTGGGTGGTGCGAGTTTGCGTGGGCAGCGAGACGGAGGTGAAGGTGATGTCACCCGTGCCCACGGCGGTGGGTTTGGCTTTTTGGAGGGCAGGCATGATGCCGCGCATATTGGCCATGCCCACCTGCGGGTTATTGCGGGGTTCGGGTAGGTTGCCTGTTGCCCAGCCGAGTACGGCGGGTGGGGCTGAGCAGACGCTGATTTGATGTTTCCCCCCTTCGACGCGTTCCATGACGCGCAGGCTGCCATCGGTAGCGATGGTGAGGGAATCGACGCCTTGGAATTGGTCGGTGACGCCGAGGCGTTCGCCAACGATCTGCATGGTCGCGCCAGCGCCGCGGGAGGCGGACTCCCAACCGCCGAAGAGGAGGAGTTTCGAGTGATCGAGGCCGGGGATGGCGGTGATGGCATCGGCTAGGGCGGCGGCAGTTTGCGCGGCATCCGTGAAGCCGCCCGCAGAACCATCCAAAGCGATGAGCTCAAAGGGAACCTTCTGCGCCACCGTCATCATGACTTGCTGCAACTTGGCTTTTGGCCCGACGCTCACCAGCCAAACCTTGCTGCCTGGGTGCTTGGCGGCAAGATGCGCGGCTTCATAGAGCGCGTGCCCGGCCCACGGATCGAGCCACGAGGGAAGCATCATTTCGTTTTTCAAGGCGGGACCGGTCGGGCCGGTGATGGGCTCGAGGGTTTGCAGGGGGTCGGGAACGAGGCTGCCGCAGACGATGATTTGGTAGGACATGGGATGAAGTGTGTGAGGTGAAAAAATCGAACTCGGTAGGCCGGGCCGACGAATCAGGTGATGGGATCAATTTTCCGCTGAGTGGAGGCCGCCGGAGCCGGCCTGGAAGCTGACGAGCGCGTGATCGGGTTGGTTCGGGTGGGCTTTGGCGCAGTTCCAAAGGCAGGCACCGCAGTGGATGCATTTTTCGCGGTCGAAGACGGGGCGGCCGTTTTCGGTGGGGGTGATGGCCTGACCGGAACACATCTCCACACAAATCTTGCTCTCGCAGGATTCGCACTCGTTTGGATAAAGGAAAAGGACGTGATCGGCGTAGCCGCCGGGGGCCTGGACTTTGCCACCCATGAGCAGGGCGTCCTGATGGGAAACTAACAACGCGCCGTCGTGTGGAATGGTCGGCCAACCGGCACGGTCCATGAACAAGCCGTTCGCGGCGATGCCCTTGGTGTCGCAGTCCTTGCGGATACGGGCGATTTCCTCCTTGGCGATGCGGCCCGCGTAGTAGGATTCCAGAGTGGGGACGCGCGAATGCGGTGGGCCGGGGCGCCCGGGCATGGATAGGGCACCTTTGGTCAGTCCGGTGATCAGGGTGCCGATGAAGCCGGGGATCACGCCGCGCTGGAATCCGTCTCGGGCTTTTTTGGCGATGAGGCCATCGGTTTCGACCCAACTGGCTTGGCGGCGTTTGAGGTAGGTGGCGTCGAGGTTTTCGCGGGTGAACGGTTGCTTGGCCTGAAGCAGTTCGATGACAGCTTGGGCGAGTTGGACGCCGGTGGCCCAGGCTTCATCGACGCCCGAATTGGTGAGCACATTGGTCGATCCGCTGCCTTCGCCGATGCGAGCGAAGCCGTTGCCGGTGAGGTGGGGTTGGCCGCGCCGGCCGGATTCCTGGAGGGATTTGGCACCCCACGACCGGAGGCGTCCGCCTTTGAGGTGCTGCCAGAGATAGGGATGCATCATCCAGTGTTGGAGATAGCGGTAGGCGGTGCGCACCGGACTATCAAACCACGACGGAACAAAGATCCCTAGCGACGCCACCCGGTCCGGATGCACATAGAGAAACCCGAAAATCTCGGGCTCTGGAAAACCCACCGTGTGGAGCACCGTGCCAACCGGCAGCGTGCAATGGTCGGGCAAATCGACCACAAATTTCATGCCCAATGCCCAATCATGGAGGTGGTGGCCGTCGGGCACGCCGAAGTGCTCATCGAGTTGTTGGCCGATGGCTCCGACCGGACCGTCGGCCACCACGGTGAGCGGGGCGCGCACATCCATGCCGGGCATGAAGCCCTCGGCCGGTTGGCCATCCCTGGTGACGCCTTGGTCCAGCAATCTCACCCCCGTGACCGTGTGATCTTCAATCAGGGCGGCAGCCACCGGGCTACCGGGCCAGATTTGGACAGCGCCGGTGGCCATGACCTGATTGCCGACCCATTGGGTGAACTGGCCCATCGAGAGGATAAGTCCGTCGTGTTTATTCAGGAAGGGTGGTATCCACGGCAGGGCCATCGCGTCATGGCGCACGCCGATGAGGCTCCCCAATGTGCGTAGCACCTTGTCTGCCGCACGCATGGCCAACGGCCGGCGACTGGCACCGGTGGGATCGAGCAAATACAGGATTTTTTCCTCGGTGACCGGAGTGGCCATCGGGATGTGGGACGGGTCGAGGTCGGGGAAGGATTCACGCAGGCTTTTGGCCTGGGTCACCACACCCGAGACGCCGAAGCCGATGTCGTCGGCGCGTTCGTAGCACATGACCTGCAAGGGCATGCCCGGCATCGACGGGCTTTCCAAAGCGGGACTGCCATCCGGGTTCATCACCGCGGCGGCTAGAGTGGTGAGGAAGCCACCCGAGGCCGGGCCGAAGCCGACGCACACGATATCGGCATCCATGGTCGGGCGGTCAATAGGCTCGGCAGGGTATGACATGGGCTGCGGTGAAAATAGGGGCTTCAGAAGGGCGATCTCAGAGTTGCGATTTCAAATTTGAGATTTGAGATTTCAGATTTCAGATTTCAAATTTCAAATTTCAAATCTCAAATTTCCTCAGAGTGGGTAATCGAGGGCTTCGGGGATCATGACGCCGGTGAGGGAGTTGGCGGCGCGGTCTTTGGCGAGGCGGAATCCGCAGAGGGTGGCATCGAGTTGGGAGCGCAGGTGCTTGAACGATTGGACCGGTGATGGGGCGGCGTCCTGAATGTTGCCACTGCAGCACGAGCAGGCGGGTGCCGGTTGATAGCCGAAAACGAGTTCGCTGCAAATGCGGGTGATTTCCCCGGCGGCGCGTGCGGCTTGAACGTGGGAAAGATCGGTGAGGAATGCGAGCGCACCAGGGAGTTCCTCGACGACCGACGGGTCATGCGCGCCGGATGTGGCGAGTTCCACCACATCGAGGATTTGTTGGCGTGAGGCGATCAACCAGCAAAGCGCATCGGTGAGCGGGAAGGTAACCCCATGGCGATTCGATTGATAGAGCTTAGCCCCATTGGCATCCGTGGCACCCTGCAACTGACGCAGGCTGGAAAGCCAGAGGGTCATGGCCGCGGCGGTGATGCCGGCACCTGTGCCAGGGTGAGTCGCGGCGAGCGCCTGAAGATCGACAATCCAGCCCTCGAATTGAGCGAGGAAGAGGCCGGTGGTCATGGTGAGGGACAATTGGCGGCGCTGGACGGCTTCGGGCCCTTCGTAGGTGGCTTCGAGTTGGGCATCCATCCATTTGTGGGGGAGGAATCCGGGGCAATCCTCGGTGATGCCGTAGCCGCCCATGAGACTGACGGCTTCACGCATCATGGTGGCTCCGTGGCCGGTGTTCCAGAGTTTGCAGGCAGGGCAAAAAACGTTCGCCTGCGCGTCGAGGATGGCATACTGGACCAGCGGATCGGCTTCTAACACCGCAAGGCGGGCACCGTCGCGTGTGGCTTCAGGTTCCCGCTGGAGGACGATGCACTCGGTGGCGTCCTTTTGGATTTTGGCCATCGCCTTGAGGGCGCTGCGACCGCTGATGCCTTGTTGGGCAAAGATGCGGTCTTTTTGGCGGTCAAGCGGGTCGAGGCTGTCGAAAAGTCGGGCAGTTTCAAATCCCAGAGCGGCACCCGCTTCGCCGGTGGCCCAGATATCCACTAGGCGGTGGAGAACGTCTTGTTTCGTTTGGAGGCCGAGATCGAAGCGAGGTGAGCCAGGCGCACCGGTTTCGCCACCGCGGAAACGGCTGCGTTGGTAGCGGATGATGGGTTCGATGGCCGAGAGGAGCTTGGCGGAAGTCATGAGGCCGACGGTGACGCGAGTGCGGCGGAAGACGGCTTCGATAATTTCGCTGTGGGTGAAGTTGGGAATGATGACGCCGTCCTTGACCGAGTAGCCGCCGACGATGCGCGAGGCGGGCACGGTGAGGTTGAAGACCGGGTCACAGGTGGACGATAGCTGGTGGACCATCTTGCGGGTGGGCACGCCGGCATCCCACAACCCTGGATCGGATTGTTCGAGGATGACGATGCAGGAACCCTTGATGCGTGCGTCCGCGGAATCGACGGCGGCGGTGACCACGTTGGCGAAGTCCATGTTGGTGATGAAACGACCGCGCTTGTCGATGTGGAGCATCGGCTCCTGGCCGTCATCCCACGAGGAAATGCGCATCTTGCCACCCAAGAGGCCGGTTTCCACGCCCACGAATGGGATCGGTTCGGTCAGGGCAAAGGCGACGCGGGTCGGCTGGCGGGATTCGCCCGGAGCAGGCGGGCTGACCAGTGGCATGTAGTGGGCGACTTGTTCAGGGGTGCCACGTTCATGGATGGGGGCGACGCCGAGGTTGCTGGCAAGGCTGCAGGTCGCGGCACCGGCATCGACCCACGAAAGTTCGAAGGCGACCAAGGCGAGGGCGAGGTTTTTGGGACCCTCAATAAACCCGCCGAATTCCGGGTTGAGGAAGGCCGCCGTGATCCCGGATTCGTCGTAAATCGATAAAAGCGCATTTTTTTCCGCTGTCCACTCGTGGGTGTTGCGGCCACCTTGAGCGACAAGACGTGCGACGGGTCCGCGCGCGATGGGCCGCACCGATTGGACGATCATCATCAAGTCGTAACGCTCAGCGAAGCGCCACTGAAGCGCCCGAATCTGGTCTGAAGGAAGCGTTTGGAGGGTTGGAGTGAGGTCGGAAGTGGGCATTGTGGCAAGTGATTCGGTAAAGTTTCGCGGCATCCAAGGTGGAGAAGCCGCCGGATGCAAGACTCGTGTTTAGGGGAACGCGTAATCCCTCCCCTCTCACACATCGATTTTCTCCGCTGCTCCCACCCAAATCGGCGTCTCCTCGGGCCTCGGGGCAACGCATTCCTGACCAAAGAATTTCTCATCCCCAAAACATGGCGGCCCAACTTCATGCAGCCTAACGAGCCGGATGCTTGACTTGGGCAAAAATTTCCGACTTTCTGAGCCTATGGCAATCATGACCTCTAGGGAACGCCTCGCCGCCGCCCTGAATCACCCACAACCCGACCGGGTTTGCGTGGATTTTGGAGGCACCTGGCTCTCAGGCATCCACACATCCATCGTTCATCAACTCAAGCAGCGCCTCATTGGCCCCGTGACCTGGGTCATTCTAGCAGAGATTTTTCCCACGGCGGTGCGCGGGCGGGCACTGGGATTAGCGACCTTTTTCTTGTGGACGGCGGATTACGCCGTGACGCAGACGTTTCCCATGATGGATGCCAAGGGGTCTTGGCTTGTGGTTCACTTCAATCATGCGTTTCCATTTTATATCTACGCAGCGTTTTGTGTCGCGTTGGCGTGGGTGGTTTGGCGGTTGGTGCCCGAAACTAAGGGTCGCTCGCTCGAGGACATTGAACGCAGTTGGACACGCAAATGATGATGCGCACCGACGTCACTGCTCGTTGCCACGCCCCGGCCCGAATCGCCTTGCTCGCTTGCAAGGTGTTTGAGGACGAAATCACGCTCCTCACATCCGACGCAAATCACATCATCGAAACTCGGTTTTTCGAGATCGGCCTGCATGACCGGCCCGACCAACTGCGCACCACGTTACAAGAAAACCTCGATGCCGTGGATGCCCGCACGGATATCGATGCCGTGGTGCTGGCATACGGTCTCTGCGGACGCGGCACGGCTGGGCTGCGCCCAACCCACCACCCACTCGTCATCCCGCGCGCTCATGACTGCATCACGCTCTTCATGGGGTGCAAAGACGCTTATGCATCACATCAACGCCTATGCCCTACCTGTTATTATTACACCCCGGGCTGGAACCGTGCCCGCCGGGTGCCAGGGCCAGATATGCTAGAGCAGATGCGCGCCGATCTATCCGCTCGATTCGACCCGGAGGATGTCGAGTTTCTCATTGACTCCCATCGCGAGCAGTTAGCTATGCATGACACCGCCAGTTATCTGGATTTGGGAACGGCCGACGGGCCAGCCGAGGCAACCTACGCAAAGCAGTGCGCCGAGTGGCTGGGCTGGAAGTTTCAACAGGTTCAGGGGAATCCCGCGTTGTTTCGAGATTTGTTATGGGGCCAATGGGACGCGCATCGCTACCAAATCATTGAACCCGGCATGCAACTCGGCCAAGCCACCGATGATTCCATCCTGCGCGCCGAATCCATCCCGCCCCGACATCCCGGCGCATGAGTGGCTCGGCGCATGTTAGAGTGGAGTCGCCTACCGGCGAATTGCTAGAAATTTCTGTGAGTAGCGAGCACCCGCAGCGACTCACCGAGGTGCTCGCTGCTCACGGCCAGCCGCTCAACACGCGCTGCGGCCAGCGCGGCCTCTGCCGTGGCTGTGAGGTGGTTGTGAGCGATGGCACATTGATGATCGATGGTCACACCCTCCACGCGCCCGCCACCGTGCCAGCCTGCCAAGTTTTTATCGAGGCGGATGTGTCTATCCAGATTCCGGCGAGATCCCGCATCGAGCATCGCCCGCAGGTCGGGGAATCATTTGAGATAGGAGTGCCCTACGCGCACCAGCCGTTATTTGGAGCCGTGGCCGGCCAGCGCGACACGGCATTTGCGGTGGACGTGGGCACCACAACGGTGGTTGTTTTGTTAGTTGATCTCATCACCGGCGACGTTCTCTCACGGGCGGGCGCATTCAACGCGCAAATCCGCTTTGGGGATAACGTCGTCACGCGTATTGAAGCCGCGAGCGACGTGCGATGCCTCGCGGCCATGCAACGCGCCGTGGTGATAGAAACCATCCAGCCACTCTTGTTACGAGCATGCGAACGCGCCGGACGAACGTTAGAGCGCATTGCCGGTGGCGCGCTTGCGGGTAATCCCACGATGCTCCATCTGCTCGTCGGCGAGGACCCCACCCCGCTAGGCATCGCACCCTTTACCCCACGCTTCATCGCTGGCAAACAGGTAGCCGCACGCGATATATCGTTAGAAGCAGATGGTTTGGCACCGGACACGCCCGTGCAACTGCTGCCGGGCATCGCGGCATACATTGGGGCAGACATCACCGCCGGGGTGTATGCCAGCGGCATGGTTTTTGATCCCGCGCCATGCTTGCTGGTGGACATGGGAACTAACGGTGAGATCGTCTTGCAAAACGGCGGTAAATTAACAGCCTGCGCCACGGCCGCCGGCCCAGCGTTTGAAGGCTGTGGATTGCGTTATGGCACGCGTGCCCGCGATGGCGCAGTGAGCGACTTGCTCATGTCCCTTCATCCATTCCAACTCGTGGCCCAAACCATCGGCAAAAGTCCACTCACACAAGCTAACGGACTCTGCGGCTCGGCCTATATCGATTTTCTGGCATGCGCCCGGGCCTGCGGCCTGATCGGTGCCACCGGTCGCTTTGTGACGCACGAGTGGGAGTCCGTGCCGGCCATGCATCGCATGATAGAAAACGGCACGCGGGCGCTGCGCGTGACCGGGCATCACGGCGGCGGCGAGTTAGCTATCAGTGAGATCGATATAGCGCTGTTATTGCAGGCCAAGGCGGCCATCGGTGCGGGCATTGATATTCTGTTGGAAAACGCGGGCATTCGGGCGGCGGACTTGAGCCGCGTCTATCTAGCCGGTGGATTTGGCATGCACCTCAATGTGGCACATGCCATTGCCATCGGGTTGCTCCCCGGCATCCACGAACGACAAGTACGCGTAGTCGGCAATACCGCGCTGGCTGGCGCGCTGCTCGCGCTGGTGGACCGCAACACCCTGGATGAAATGGAGGCTCTGCGCACACACGTCGATGTCATCGAACTCAACCTAGTGGATGGATTCGAGGACCATTATATTGATCATCTGATGCTGCCATGAACGATTTCCCCGCCATTGCTCTCCTCGAACACCGGCCGTATGACCGAATTCGTGAAATCTATCTATTTCAGGAACCCGCGTTGTTATCGGCGATACGGCGCGGTGACCGGGGCGAGGCGCGGCGCATCATCAACTATGTGCTTGTGCATATCTACAGCGCGGGCGAGGAACGCAGTGATTTGCTCAAGGGGTTGTTGCTAGAGTTGGTGGTCATGATCTCACGCGCGGCAGTCGAGGCCGGTGCCGTGCAATCTGAGGTGCTCGGGTTCAATTTTCGATTACTGACGGAATTGGCGGAAATCCATGACGATGAAGACCTGGCCGCTTGGTTGCGCAAAGTGCTTGAGCACGTGATTTCAACCATTGAGCGCCAAAAAGATTTTACGCCACCGTTGTTGATAGGTAAGGCATTAGATTTCATGCGCACCCATTTGCATCGTGACATATCGCGCGATGAGACAGCACGCCACGCAGGGATTTCACCGAGTCATTTTTCGCGATTGCTCAAGGAGCGGACGGGCCGCACGTTCACCGAGTTGTTAAGGCAATGCCGGGTGGACCTAGCCTGTAATTTGTTACGCGACACCGAGTATTCGCTCGCGGAGATCGCACATAGCTGCGGGTTTTGTGATCAGAGTTATTTCACGCGCGTTTTCCAAGACGTCAAGGGCATGACTCCCAAACCGTTCCGCGAGGAAAACTCCACTGTCGGACGAGAAAAAACCGATGGCTCTCGTGGCCCGGCAATCAAAGAGAAAAGCCGAACGGTTAGTCCGAACGGTTAGTCAGGACCGCTAGATCCCGGCGCGCGCCTTTTTCCAATCGCGAATCGCATCAAGGAAGGGTTCGGCATAACGCTGGATTTTGGCTGCGCCTATGCCCGGAACGTGCAGCGCTTCCTCTGTGGTAACCGGTTGATAGCGGGCAAGGGCCTCCAGCGTCTTGTTACCAAAAATCACATAGGGCGGCACGTCGTCGCGCTTGGCCATACGGGCACGCAACTCGCGTAACATCGAGTAGAGCTGGCCGTCATGCCCGTGGTCGATGAGTGCCACCTCCCGGCGCCCGGCCTGGGGGTCGGGCCAAACAAGCTGATAGGATAGCTCCCCGCGCATGACCTGATCACCTAACGGGGTGAGGGTCATCAACGGGAATTCACCCGGGACGGTGCAGACAAGCCCGACGTCTGAGAGTGAGCGCATCAGGCTGTTAAGATAACCCGCTCCCTCAGCACGCAGGATGCCGTAGGTGCTGAGCCGGTCGAGCCCCACAGAGAGGATTTCCTGCGATTTGCTGCCCGCGAGCATTTGCACGATGCGCCCGCGCCCGAAGCGTGCCACCCATGTCTGGTGATGG
>JBDLWH010000162.1:0-4453 GCA_039804325.1 Verrucomicrobiota bacterium | reverse complement strand
AAATGCGCGGCGGCGGCGCATTTCTTCGAGAATGCCCTCGGCATCCAGTTTGGTTTTGAGGCGTTTGAGAGCCCGATCGACGGGCTCGCCTTTTTTCATGGTCACTCCACGCATGCGATGTTCTTGGTTGGTTTGGTTGGTTCCGCAGGTTTGTCGGGGCGGGGTAGATGCGGGATGACGCCTGAGTTGTCAAGACAGAACCCACGTCAAATTCGAAATAGGTTGCGCTCTCTAGTCTGGACAGGGGGCGTGGGCTTCTGCATCGTGTCGGCACTCCATGCGCATCTCGGACCGTTACATCGGAAAACAAGTGCTATTGGGCACGCTGTACGCGGTGTTGGTGTTGGCATTGGTGTTAGTGTTGGGGAATCTGTTTAAGAAGATCCAACCGTTATTGGTGGATCAGAAGGCCCCCTTGGAGTTGGTGTTGCGATTTGTTATAAGCGTCCTGCCGCTCTCGCTCATTTACACGGTGCCGTGGGGGTTCCTTTCTGCCGTGCTTTTGGTCTTTGGCCGGCTTTCATCAGATCAGGAAATCACGAGTTTTCGGGTTGCGGGGTTGAGTTTGGTTAGGCTATCGGTGCCGGTGTTTGTGATAGGGGGATTGTTATCGCTATTGAGTTTATGGCTCAACACCCATGTGGTGCCGCGATGCATGGCGACGACGGTTCAGTTAGTTTATGAGCAGGCCAAGCGAGATCCCGATTCGTTGCTCAAGCCTGGGGTGGTGCAGGGCAATTTCAACAGCGACGCCAACGACATTCAGAAAGTGCTCATCGAAGGGAAGAGCGGTGAATGGGTGGAGGGGTTTCATTTCTATCAATTGCCGGCGTCTGATGCGGCGGATCGAACGTATGTGCACGCTGCTAGAGCGGCGTTGGCCGTGGATCAGGCGAGCAGTCAATTGCGGGTCAAACTCGAGGAGGCATATTTTGAGACGCACAAGGCAGACGGGCGCATCGAGATGGCATTTGCGGAGAAGGCCGAGCCGTTGCTCATCGATTTGAAAAGCCCGAAAACCAAGAAGGTGAGGGCCAACACGATGACGAATGACGAGATTCGCTATGAAATTGCGACCAATCCCGAGCTTTCGGCGTCCAAGAAGGTGAAGCTGCAATCTGAGATTACGCGGCGGTTTTCCTTTTCGATGGCGTGTTTTGCGTTTGCGTTTATCGCGGTGCCACTCGGGCTGGGGTCGCGACGGCGCGATACGTCAACCGGTTTGATCATTAGTTTATTGCTAGGGGCCGCGTATTTTGTGATGACCATCTTAGCGGAGCAGTTCAAATCGGATGTGGGGGTAACCGTGATGTTGTGGGTGCCGAATGTTGCTTGTGCGGTGTTAGGTTGTTTTCTTTTCCGCAAAGCTCGTTTCAAGTAGCGTCCTACCGTCCGATGCCACTTCAGCGTTCACTTCGTCAAGCCACTCGGAATATCCGGGATTATTTTGCGGCAGAGCATGTGGTTTTGTTTCCATGGGTAGCGGCGTTCAAGAGTTACAACGTGGAAAAATTGCGCCATGATTCCCATGCGGCGGCCAATGTTACGCTGTTAGCCGTCTCGCAGGCCATTGCCTTTGCGGCCATCGCGGGGTTGCCGGTGGTCTATGGGGTTTTGTGTACGGCGGTAGCGGCGTTGGTGGCACCGTTATTTTCGGCCTCGCGGCACACGATCATGGGGCCAACCAACGCGACGGCTTTCATGCTGTTTAGTTTTTTTTCGGTGAGTCCGAATTTAGCAGGGCGGTGGAGTGAGTTAGTTCCGTTATTGGTGTTGATGGTCGGGGTGATGGCGACGATTGGGGCATTGGCGCGGGTGGCGGATTTGATGCAATTTGTTTCGCGCAGCGTGTTAGTGGGGTATATCTCAGGGGCCGCAGCGCTCATTTTGACCAATCAATTGACGCATCTGCTTGGGGTCGGGAAATGGATAGTCCCTGGGGCGTCGTCGTCGTTTGTGGGCTTGGTGATGGGCTTGGTTCGTGCGTTGCCGCACACGGATTGGGTCGCGTTACTGATAGGCATAGTGACCATGGCGATTTACGTTGGCCTGACGCGATGGAAGCCGCGTTGGCCGGGTTTTGCGGTCTCTTTGGTGGTGGCATCGGCGTTGTTTGGGTCGTTGATCCGTTTTCGGGTCGGGTCATTCGCGGGGCAGGCCACGTATGTTACCTTTGGGTTTGACGAGCTTATTCCGCACATGCCTCATTTATGGCGCGAGGGGGTTTTCAATGATATTTCGGCGTTGTTAGGGGTAGCTCTAGCGATTGCCTTTCTCGCGTCGTTAGAAAACACCTTGATGGCTAAGGGATTGGCATCGCGATCTGGGGATCACGCCGATGTGAATCAAGACATGTTTTCGGTGGGGATGGCCAACATCGCCAGCGCCATTGCTGGGGGGATGCCCGCCTCGGGATCGCTCACCCGATCGACGCTCAACTTTGATTCGGGTGCCCGCACGAGGTTTGCCTCATTTTTTTCTGGGGTATTCAGTTTTGGGTTTGCGGTATTGATAGCGGCCTCGGCGGGGTGGGGAGTTCCGTTGATTGATTACGTTCCCAAGGCGGCGTTGGCGGCGTTGGTCATCGCGTTGTCGTGTTCGCTTTTCAGTGTGCGCCACATTCGGATATGTTTGCGATCCACGAGTGATGATGCCGTGGTGCTGGTGACCACCTTTATCGCCACATTGTTAGCGCCGTTGCACGTGGCGATTTTCATTGGTGTGGCCGTATCGATTTCCTTGTTTTTGCGTAAAGCGAGTCGTCCGCATCTTGTGGAATACGAGTTCAGTGATGAAGGCGAGTTGCGCGAAATGGGGGAAAAGCGCAAGCGTCCGATTCCTGCTATTTCGATTGTGCATGTTGAGGGCGACTTATTTTTTGGGGCGGCCGAGTTGTTTCGGACGCAGATTCAGCGCACGGTATCGGATCCGGCGATTCAGGTGATCATATTGCGGCTGAAGAATGCGCGTCATTTGGATGCGACGAGTGTATTGGCGCTTGAGGATTTGATTCGTTTCATGCGAGACAAGGGGCTTCATCTGATAGTTTCGGGTGCCACGCGTGATGTGTACCGGGTGCTCAAAAGATCGGGAGTGCTCCTCACCCTGCAAGACGGGTGCGATCGCAAGACTGGACAAAGCAATTTGTTTCTCACTAACCCGCGCAACCCGAATCTCTCAACCCGCGGGGCCCTCAAGCGCGCTCAACAACTCTTGGGCACCGACAAGGCCGATATCAGGATTTTTTACGACCCCGGGCACCCGACGTTGCCACCCTGAACCGGCGTTGCTACCTCTGTGGGAGGCGAGGGCCGATTCGTTAAGGCATGCGAAACACATCGCGAATTTTGATTGGGAATGCAGGGTTTGGGGTGTGTGAGCGCGAGGCATTTTGTTCTTGCATCTTCATTTCGAGGCGCTTATGAACGCGCGCCCGTGTTCGAAGCGACCGCTTCTAGCACACGGTGATCACCCCGACATCACACGATGAAGCTGACCCCGAACTACAAGTCCGCGGCCCTGGCAATCGCCGGCGTCATTATCTTTCCCAGTTGTGCCACCACAGCGAAGCTGCATTCTCAATTCGCCAAGCGCGATTCGGTGCTCTCGGTTCAACATGGCAAGGCATCCTGGTATTCGATACGCACGAATTTCGGCACGCGCACCGCCAGCGGCAAGCGGCTCACTAATGAGGCCTCCACGGCCGCCCATAAGACGCTCCCGCTAGGCACCAAAGTCCTCGTGACCAACGAAACGAACGGAAAATCCGAAATTGTGACCATCATCGACCGTGGTCCATTTGTTCGTGACCGCATCATCGACCTGACCATCGGCTGCGCCGAGCGCCTCGGCTTTCGTCACCGTGGGGTGGCCCCTGTGAAAGTCGAAGTGCTAGGGCACCTCAAGCCGCGGCGTTGATGCGGCCATCATCCTAGCGTGTACTCACGCTCATCGCGGGACCGTCCTCCATGGCTAGGCACGCGCCAAAAAAAGCGCCCCGGGTGTCCGGGGCGCCGTGATGGGAGGAATGGAGATACCGAAATGAACCGTTAGATCTTCCAAGGGGCACGCATTTTTTTGCTGAGCATCGCGTTGGCGTCTGGGTCACCGACGATGACTTGTTTGACGGCGTCCCATTTTAATTTGCGCCCGGTGATAGCGGCGATGAGGCCGAGATGGCCAGGGGTTTGCGACCGGTGGGCGATTTCCACTGGGGTGATGGTGCGTTTGCGTGATTTGATGCAATCGAGGAAATTCTTGTGATGGTTTTCGCTCTTATAAACGGGCACTTTGAGACCTCCCTTTTTGTCGAGTTTTTGGATATCGCGTAGCCATTCCGGGTTGGATGCTTTGATGGACCCGCGTTCCACGCGCACCCAGCCATCCGGGCCAATCCATTTGGCACCGCCTTCGATTTCGGAGTGCCCGCCAGCGATGACAAAATCGATTTGGT
>JBDLWH010000161.1:0-4480 GCA_039804325.1 Verrucomicrobiota bacterium | reverse complement strand
TTGTGGCTCTGAAATCGTCAGGTTTAAGTGGGAAAACCCGCCAGATGCGGGTGCTGCAAATCGCCCGAGCATGGGAATGAATGACGAAAAAAAAGACCGCCCGGAATGATCCGGGCGGCCTAGCAATCGAAAACCTAAGAAGAGAAACGGTTTAGAATTTGAAGCGTGCGCCGAGTTCGAGCAAGCAATCGCTGCCCAACTCAAGAGTGGCGTTAGCGCCGCGGTCGTCGCCGAAATCAGCGTCGGACATGTAGATCCAGCGGGCACCACCATAGACTTCGATGTTCGGGGTCACGTTGTAACCCAAACCACCAAAGACTTGGCTGTAAAACACCCAGTCACTATCGGAATAGTTCCGTTCATAGTTGAGATCGAGACCGACCCGGGCCATCCCGAGGCCGCCACCGAAGTAGGCGTTGAGATTGCCGGTGATGGCGCGCTCGAATTTGACGTTGGCCGTGATGGGAATGATATCGAGATCGTAGCTGGTGCTGTGGCCGCTGTAGTCGGCGACTTCTTGAAGCGCTTGGCCCATTTCATCAACCGAATAACTATTGCGATAGCGCATGACCTTATTTTTGCCGTCGTTGCTATAGTCTTCGCGACCACGATAGTCTTCGTCCTTCTGAGTGTAGCCGACTTCCGCGAATAGCGACATGTTCCAGCCAGCCAGGTTCCAGCAGCTGTTGGACATCCCAGCGTGAAGGTTATACATTGGCTCTTCGAGTTCGGTCAAATAACCGACAGAACCACCGGCAAACCAGCTCACGAGGCAGGGTTCGACAGGCGGCGCGATGACCTCCTTGGCAGAAGTTCCTGCAAACGCGGGGAGGGCGATAACTAATGGTAACAATAGGAATGGTTTCATAGCGGCTTTATAGGGTGCTTAGAGCGCCCGTGTGTCAAGCACGGTTTTCCTTTTGCTAACCTTTGAGATGTGGGGGCCTCAAAGGTCGGCGCGCTGATGCGCTCCGCTAACGGTATGGCCGGAGCACACGATGCATTCGTCGAGCACGGCATCACGGGCGATGCGGCTGCCAGCCCAGAGGACCGAATCGCGCACGATGGCTCCGGAGCCAATCACGCACTCGGGGCCAACGACCGTGTTTTCGATGGTGGCACCGGGTTCTATTCTCGCGAGCGGGTGGATCGCTGGCGCGAGATGCAGCGTGCGATGAGCTAACAGATATGATGCCCGATCTCCCAGATCGAGCCAATGCCCGTCATCGAGCACAACGGCACCGAGTGCTCCGCGTTCTGCTAGTTCGAGGAAGGCAGGGATGACGGAGACTTTCTGCATGGCAGGTAACATCGTGAGAAATGAGGGATTCACGCAGTAAATTCCCGAAAAGACATGGGTGCCCACGGCGCGATTGAGGCGCTGGTGAATGTCGGTGACGCGAGTCATCGAGGGGTCGAGGGCGATGTGTTTGGCGTGGCCATCGGAGCGCAGCGCCAGAGTGACGGGGCGGCCGGATGCCTGGTGAGCCTCAATGAGTTGCGATAAGGGCAAGGTGGTGAAAATATCACCGTTGTGAACGAGCAGCGCGTCATCACCCAGCCACTCCGCGATGTTTTTTAACCCACCACCGGTTTCTAGCAAGATTGGTTCATGAAACAAGCTCAGCGCGCAACCGTCCCAATCCCGAACCAGTGCAGGCTGGCCGTTAGCGCCGACGATGGCTGGCGGACAGACGGTCGGCGGGCATCCGAACTCGCGCCAAGTTTCGGGCAGGTGGTGGGTATTAACGGCGAAGTGACGTATGCCGGCGGCAACGCACGAGTCCATCGCCCATGCCGCGAGGGGTCGATGAAACAATGGGACCAGCGGCTTGGGCAAATGATCGGTGAGTGGACGCAAACGCGTTCCAAGTCCGGCACCGAGAATGAAGGCGTGTTGCACGGCCATGCTTTGGCCCGCGCAACACGGATTTTCAAGCACTCGCTCGACAAACCCGCGATTCTAGGCGATGGGAAACCCACCTCCGGATGACTTCCAAAGCCTCAGATCGTTCGTCATTGTGTGACTCCCACCGCGAGGAGGTTGCCAGCATGGTGACACACGCGCTGGGGGTGGTTTTCAGCCTTGTGGCGCTGGGAGTCATGCTCATTTTGTCCAGACGAGACGCTGTCATGGCCGTCTCTGCCGGCGTTTTTGGGCTTTCCCTTGTTCTGTTATACTCATCGTCCACTCTCTACCATTATTGCACGTCGCCGCAGTGGAAGGCGCGTTTCCAAGCCTTCGATCATGCCTGCATTTACTTGCTCATTGCGGGTTCCTACACGCCCGTCACGCTCATTACCTTGAAGGGCCCGTGGGGGTGGGCGCTTTTCGGCGCGGTGTGGACTATGGCAGTGACCGGCTGCCTGATGAAAACCCTCTGGAAAGGCCAAAAAGACCATTGGATCTCAACGGCTCTCTATCTGCTCATGGGCTGGCTCATCCTTATTGCCATCGGCCCGCTGCGCCACCACATGTCCGTGGCCGGCGTTTGGTGGTTCACGGCTGGCGGATGTTCCTATTCCCTCGGCGTCATCTTTTTTGCGTGGAAGCGCTTGCCGTTCAACCATGCGATCTGGCACCTGTTTGTGCTGGCTGGTAGCGCATGCCACGTCGTAGCCACCTGCCAGTTTATTTTTCGTTAGGTGGTTGCGCTTGGTTCAGAGGCCTTTGAAGCCCTTATATTCCAGATAGGTTCCAGTGGGCACCGCCACCGGGCGCCACTCACGGTTGAGGCGGCGGTGTTGATTGATGAACTGGGTCGGGTCTGCCCAGTGAAGCGTGTCGGCCGGAGCGTTGGCGCGGGCCAAACCGATGCTGAGGTCGTAACGAATCTCGAAATGCAGGTGGGCCGGATACATGCCGAAGTTGTTGCCAATCGTGCCGATTTGTTGGCCGCGTTTCACGGGTTGGCCGGTTTTCACGTTCATTTGATCGAGGTGGCCGCTGAGGACATCGATCGTTTTGACGCTGGCGGAGGTGGGATCGCGGTACGCGTGGCGGGTGATGACGACGTTGCCCCAGCCGACGGCCACGTTGTGAGCGAAGGTGACGATCCCATCGCCGATGGCATAAACCGGGTCGCCGAGATCCTTGTCACCCCCAGCGCGCCCGTTCCAATCTTCGCCGAAGTGCTGGGGGACGCGCAGCCGAAGCCCGCGCGCCTTGTAGTATCCCTCGGCGTTGGGCTTGCCGACGGGAAAATCGAAGCCGTCAGCCAAGGTGACGCGGACTTCTTGGGCGAAGGCGCTCATCCCCAAAGCACAGGCTAGCGCGACCATCCATGCCGTGGTGCGTCTTCTGCCATTATTTTCCCGGTAAGCCATCGGGCAAAGTTTCCCGCTCAATCACCGATGCCGCAAGTGCAAAAAATTTTGCGAGGCGAACTGGGCGCGGTGGCGTCGGCACGCGTGCGTAGCGATTCCTAGCAGAAAGCATGGGCGTTTTTCCGGATGGACCGGTCGATTGTGGGATCAGCCCTCTGAGGCGATCAAGTCGGCGAGGTGGCCGCCGTGGGCGGTGACCCATTTGCCTTTCGTGATCACCCGGGGGAATCCGAGGCCGTGGGTGGCCGCGGCGGTGAAAACCTCCCACGCTTGGCTGGCGAGAATCCCCGAAACGATCAAATCACCGCCGGGAGCAAGCGACTTGGCGATGACCGGCCATGCTTCAATGAGCACCGTGGAAAACAAATTGGCCATGACGACGGAATACCCGGATTGGCGAGGCTCCCATTGTAAAACGTCTTGTTCCTCAATGACGATGCTCGGCGTGCCATTTCGATTGGCGTTGCGGCCGGCTGCCGCGACGGCAAACGGGTCGAAGTCGCAGGCAAACGCTTCCTGCGTGCCAAGTTTGGTCGCCGCGATGGCGAGCACGCCGGTGCCGGTGCCCAGATCGGCAAGCGACCAAGCCGTGCCCTTGCGCTTACGGGCGACATCCACCAAGAGCCGCAGGCAGGTCGATGTGGTCGCGTGATCGCCGGTGCCAAAAGCCATTTCTGGGGGGATTGAGATGAGGTGGCGCTTGGGATGGGCCAATTGGATGACCGCAAGCTCGGGTGCCCGGGTCTCGGCCGTGAGCAATAGGGCGTTGCGCACCTTGACCGGGCGCGGTGGTTCCACCGGCGGATTCCACTCGGTGTCGGCCAATTGGCGGACGCTGCCGCCGAATTGTTCGACCACTGCGCGGGCTTCCTGCTCGGTGTGACAAAAAAGTTCGAGGCGAATGGATTTCCCGCCTTTGAGGTATGCGATGACCAGATTTGGATTGCCCCCAAAACGCTCTTCCCATGCGTCCATCCATTTCGTCGCAGAAAGTTTCGACCAGACGAACATGAATAATGAGTGTGTGATAACCCCCGCGTTGCAAAAATCCCGAACAAAATTGGAGCGGGCGATGAGATTCGAACTCACGACATCCACCTTGGCAAGGTGGCGCTCTACCACTGAGCTACGCCCGCGTCGCAAAACGCGTGGG
>JBDLWH010000160.1:0-3220 GCA_039804325.1 Verrucomicrobiota bacterium | reverse complement strand
TGTGCCTCAAGCCTAAGACCGACCCGTGCTCGGGTAAACCATCAAGCCGGACGCGGCGCGGAAACCCGGACGAAATCACCACGTGGTAACGCAACCCGATATGACGTTGCGCGATGCGAATGATAGGAACGAGTCATGAGCAAATCGCACCGTGACCTGTTTCTGAATGAACAACTCCACCGCAGGCGAATTCGTAATGCTCTATCAGATCACAGCTCCGCGCTTGGCGCCTCCTGCGAAATCCCTCTTTCTCGTTCTTGATTTTTAGTGCCTTATCCCCCATTTCCTGCTTTCTCTCGCCCGCACCAACGATTTTCCTCTCACCATGCCCACCGCGCTAACCCGTAATTTCTCGATCATTGCCCACATCGATCACGGGAAAACCACGCTCTCTGACCGCCTGCTGGAAGCCACCAGCACCGTGACAATGCGCGAAAGCACCGCCCAGCAACTCGATTCGATGGACCTCGAACGCGAAAAGGGCATCACCATCAAGTCCCATCCCGTGGCCATGGAATACACCGCCAAGGACGGAAAAACCTATAAACTCAACCTGCTCGACACCCCGGGCCACGTCGATTTCTCGTATGAAGTGTCGCGCGCCCTCGCCGCCTGCGAGGGGGCCATCCTCATGGTCGATGCCGCCCAAGGCGTGGAAGCCCAAACCGTCGCCAACCTGCATCTGGCGACCGAACAAAAACTCACGATCATCCCGGTCCTCAATAAGATCGACCTACCCGCCGCCGATGTCGCCAAGTGCAAGAAGCAGCTCGAAGAAATCCTCTGCATCCCCGCCGAAGATTGCATCGCGGCATCCGCTAAAAGCGGCATCGGCATCGAAGAAATCCTCGAAGCCATCATCGCGCGCGTCCCGCCACCGACCGAAAACCCCGATAAATTACTCCGCTGCTCGGTCTTCGATTCGCTCTACGATACCTATCGCGGCGTCGTCTCCTATGTGCGCGTCTTTTCCGGATCGGTCAAACGCGGCCAACGCGTGAAACTCTTCGCCACCGACAATACCTACGAAGTTAAGGAAGTCGGCGTCTTCACCCCCAAAATGACCGCCCGCCCAAAACTCGTCGCTGGCGACGTCGGGTATGTCATCGCTAACATGAAATCCGCCGCCGAGGTGAAGATCGGTGACACCATGACCGACTCGACCCACCCCTGCGCCGAGGCGCTCCCGGGCTACAAGGTGATCCAACCGATGGTGTTTTCCGGTATCTATCCAGTCGATTCATCCGACTACGAGGCCCTCAAAATGGCGATGGGCAAGCTCCAGATCAACGATGCCGCCTTCACCTACCAACAGGAAAGCTCAACGGCCCTTGGCTTTGGCTTCCGTTGCGGATTCCTCGGCCTGCTCCACATGGAGATCATCCAAGAACGACTCCGCCGCGAGTTCTCCATGGATGTGATTTCTACCTATCCATCGGTTATCTATCAAGTAACCCTGACCGATGGCTCGGAGCTCATCGTGGATAACCCGACGCTTTTCCCCGAAACCCAGCTCATCCAGGAAATCCGCGAGCCCATGGTCAATGTCTTCATCATGGTGCCCGGCGAATATATCGGCGATATGATGCAACTCGTCCTCGAAAAACGCGGCGAGGTCACCAATACCGAAACCATCGACGACACCCGCGTCATGCTCTCGTGCGCATTGCCGCTCGCCGAAATTTTGGTGGATTTCAATGACAAGCTCAAGTCGATGACCCGTGGCTATGGCTCGATGGATTACGAACACGCCGGCTACCGCGCTGCCAAAATGGTCAAAATGGACATGCTCATCGCCGGCGATCCCGTCGAGGCGTTCTCCACCATCGTCCACCGCGATAAGGCGGAATCCTACGGCCGCGTGCTCGCCTCAAAACTCAAAGAAGTCATCCCAGCCCACTTGTTTGTCGTCGCCATCCAAGCGGCCGTCGGCGGCAAAATCGTCGCCCGCGAATCGATCTCTGCCATGCGCAAAAATGTCACCGCCAAATGCTACGGCGGCGATATCACCCGCAAGCGCAAGCTGCTAGAAAAGCAGAAGGAAGGCAAAAAGAAGATGAAGCTCTTCGGTAAAGTCAACATCCCTCAGGACGCCTTCATCAAGGTGCTCAAAAGC
Organism: Verrucomicrobiota bacterium; assembly: GCA_039804325.1. GTDB lineage: Bacteria > Verrucomicrobiota > Verrucomicrobiia > Verrucomicrobiales > Akkermansiaceae > Luteolibacter. Next base: position 1,104 of record JBDLWH010000160.1, on the reverse strand, counting down.
GGCGATTGATCGACCACCAGCTACGCCCGCAGGGGATCGAACGATCGTCGTGCGCAGATGCTAAGACCGCAAGCCACACCATAACAAAACTACGCCCGCGGTGGATCGAACGATCGCCGTGCGGCCAGCCACCTCATCTCATCGGTGCCCTTGCTAGGGGCCTGCCGTCATCATTTCGCCCCTCAGCCTTTTGATGTGAGAAGAGACGCGGCGATCGCGCGGAACCTGTTGAGCCCGGCCTCTAGGTTTTCGATGATCTTGTCGTAAGAGGTCCCGCTATCGTATTTTGAGGATCATTTGTCTGTCACTCTGTCGATGGTTAGCGGTGGTGAGCTGCCAGGCGGTGCGCACAGCGCAGGTAGCGCGGCCTCGACGCAGGCCGCATGACAAGGGTAGAGAAAGCTGGATGCCAAGCAGCCCCATTCAGGTCTGTCCCACTGTTATGTCCCACGGTCATGAAAAATAATTAAAATGGTAAATAGGAAAAAACAACGCGAAGAGAAAGTACAAACCGAGCAAATATTGTCTTGTATCTCCGTGAGCAAGCTCGAAATGATCTAGAATAAAGGCAAAAGCAAAGATCGATGAAATCAAACAAAATGCGATAAGGCAAATTAAGCACATCGAAGACAATAGCTTGATTATTAATCTATAGTTCATTAGTTAGGGCTACTTTTCGTTAATTACAGATTCTGTCGCTGTAGAAACGGCACCAATGGTAACGCCTGCAACTTGTTCTGTTAATTCAGAGGCCGGTTTCGGAGTCGAGAGGCTTGGTGGAGAAGCGATAGGGAAACTGGCTGCCTACGCCGCTATTGACCACGGTGTTGCCGAAGGGATCGTATGCGAAGTGGGCGGCGATGGTATCATATTGATAGGCGCGGTCGGAGGTATTTTCGGAATCATCGGCTTGAACCACCTGGCCGAGGCTGTCATAGCCCCAGTCGGTGCTGTTCGTTGCAGCGCCGGTGCGGGTGGCATGAGTTCTTTGGCCGATGGCATTCACGGTGTATCCGATGGATGAAATATCTGAAGCATCGCTATTGCGTCGGTTGGCCTTTGTCAAGAGCGCGTCCCGGTTAGCCTCAAACGTGTTGGTGACGG
>JBDLWH010000159.1:0-3286 GCA_039804325.1 Verrucomicrobiota bacterium | reverse complement strand
AAGTGTCATGGTAGGTAAAGAAAAACAATTCACGCCCGGTTACTCACCGAGTGCCGCCACGCGTGACGGCCGCGAATCGAAAATGGCAAGGATTTCGTCTCGGGATTGAGCGGCGGCGAGTTGGCGACGGATTTCGCGATTGGTAAACATTTTGGCGATGGCGGCGAGGGTTCGCAGGTGGAGGTAGTAATGTTGGCGCGGGACGATGAAGAGAATGATGAAATGAACCAAGGCGTGATCGAGCGCGGCAAAATCCAAGCCGACGCGCGAGCATCCAAACACCGCGACGACCTCATCGATTTCGTCAGAAAACGCGTGGGGGATGGCCATGCCACAGCCGATGCCGGTGCTCACGACGTCTTCGCGGGTTTTGAGGGCAGCGAGCAAGAGATCGCGTTCGTTCCTAGGCAGTCGATCGATGGCCACGAGATGATCGACCAACTCGATGATGGCCGACCAAGGGTCCTCGGCCTTCATGTCGAGAAGGATCTGATCCGCACTAAGCAACTTCGCTAACTTCATAACCGGCAATCCTATCCGCATTTCTTGCGGTTGGACCGATTGGCTACCGCCCCGCCCGCCCCTTGGCAAGCGCATTCCCCGGCCCGGCGCAAAACCATGAGGCGAACCACCCGGCCGGGCTCACGCGGCGAGGCGTCCTTACGCGCCGCGCATGAGCGAGATTTCCGCGAGGGAAACCATGGCCTTGAGCAGATCTTCGCGAGGAACCGTCTTGAGATCGGCCACGGGAACTGCCCTATCCAAGGTAAACTTGCCCGAGCGTGTCCGACGCAACGCACTGAGATGGCCGCCACACCCGAGTTTCTCGCCGATGTCATGCGCGTAGGTGCGGACATAAAACCCCTTCGAGCAATTCACGATAAAATCAATCTCGGGCAGGGCGATACGCGTCACTTCATAGCTGGTGACGCGCACGTCGCGCGGCTCGCGTTCGATGACTTGCCCCTTGCGGGCCAATTTGTAGAGCGGCACACCGTCCTTTTTGATGGCGGAAACCATAGGGGGAATCTGTCCGAATGCTCCGGTGAATGCCTCAAAGGCATCGCGGATTTGCGCCTCGGTCAACTCCGGCACAGGCTTGGTTTCGAGCACGTCGCCCTGGCGGTCTTGCGTGCTCGTTGACGAGCCGAGGGTCAGGGTGCCGACATACTCTTTGTCTTCGCTCATGAGCAGGTCTTGGATCTTGGTCGCCCGGCCAATGACCAACATGAGCAAGCCAGTGGCCATCGGATCGAGGGTGCCGCAGTGACCTATCTTCTTGGTGTTCAACGCACGGCGAGCAATGGCCACCACGTCGTGGGAGGTCATGTCTGGGGCTTTGTCCACTAACAACACGCCGCTAGGGCCATTCATTTCCATTGGATGGGGATACATAGGTATTATGGGGATTCTGCTTTCACTTCTTCGACGCGCTGGCGAATGGCGTCGAGCACTCGGGCCTTGGCCACCGCCAGCGGGCCGGGCATGCGCAGGCCGGCGGCCAGAGCATGGCCACCGCCGCCGAATTGCGCGGCGATCTTGCACACATCGAGACGACGATCTTTCGAGCGCATCGAAACGCGGACTTTTCCCTCAGGAAGTTCCTCGAAAAACGCGGCGAGTTGGACGCCGCGGATCGCGCGGATCAGGTCGATAAGCCCCTCGCTGTCATCCGGGAGCAGCGCCAGATCGTGGCGAGTCACCTCGCTCAACTCCCAATGCGCGACCAGGCCGTCAGGCGAGCGTTCGAGCGTATCAAGCAAGGCGCGCATGAGTTCGAGGCGCCGAAAAGGTTGCTCATCGTAGGTTTTGGAATTGATGTCACCCACATTCACTCCACGGCGGATCAGATCAGCCGCCATGTCGTAGGTTTTCGCGGTGGTCGAGGGGTATTGGAACGAGCCGGTATCGGTGGAAACCGCGACGTAAATCGCATCGCACGTCTCGGGTGGCATCGGCAATTCCAGCCGGGTGAGCAACTCATAGAGAATCTGGCCCGTGGCCGGGCTCGTGGCGTCAATCAGATTGAGATCGCCGTAATGCGGGTTGGATATGTGGTGGTCGATGTTGAGCCAAAGTCGCGCTTTGGACGCGGCGTGCAGCGCCCTCTCGCCCAGGCGTGGGCGCGTCGCGGTATCCAACGCGATGGCCACTTCCACGTCGAGGGGGGCGGCCGGCGGCAACTCGATGCGCTCGGAACCAGGAAGAAAGGCGAGCCCCTCGGGCAAGCCGTCCTCGTTGATGAGGCGGACGGATTTCCCCATGGCACTCAGGGCAAAGCCAAGCGCGAGCTGGGAGCCGATGGCATCGCCGTCCGGGCGGACGTGGCTAAGCAACAGGAACGATTGATGGGAACGCAGGACATCGCCGATTTGCTCGATGGTCGCGTTGGCGTGATGGGGAATGGATTCGCTCATGGGGTGGAACCGCGGCGCGGGGGCGCGGATTGTCCCCACGAACGGCCTCGGCGCAAGGATAAACCTGAGAGCAATCACGCGCCCTGCCGCGGCGCCGCGTGATTAATCCTTGTCATGACCACAACTCAACGCGATGGATTTTCCCACATCATGAGTGAAACCATCTTCATTGGCACCGATAGCGGTGCCACCACCACCAAAGTTTCCGCCGTCTGGAACACCGGCGAACCCGTCAGCACCAAACTGCTCCAACGCCCGACCAACTCCCAAAACGGCCGCGACGCCGTCATCCGCGGGTGGATCGACGGAATATCGGACTTTCTCGAGCAAAACCAATTGCAATGGGCGCAAGTCCAAGGCGTCGGCCTCGCCATTCCAGGCCCCTACGAACGCTACGGCGTCTTCGGAAAATCACCCAACCTGCCAGCTAGCTTTTGCGGCTGGGACGTCAACGAAGATTACCGCGCCGCCCTGGCCCAAAAAGTCGGCCGCCCGGTGCCATTGGCCGTGGGCAACGACGGCAATTACGGCGGCGTCGCCGAAGCTCGCTTAGCGCGCGGCGCACGCAAGGTCTCGGTGATGATGCTCATGCCTGGCTCCGGCCTGGGGGCCGCGTTCATCGGCCCTGATGGACTGGCGCTCGATGGCGATACGCTTGCCGGCATGGAAGCCGGCCACATGCCCGTGCCCTTGCACTTGTTTGGCCGCGGCGCATCCACTCCCCTCCCCTGCGGGTGTGGCCGCGACTGGGGATGCGTCGAGGCATACACCACCCTCTCCGGATTGCCCTTCCTGCTCGCCGATCAACTCGCAAAGTTTCCTACCCACGAACTCGCCCAATCCCATGCCCCCATCAAAGAAAAAGTTTT
>JBDLWH010000158.1:0-4961 GCA_039804325.1 Verrucomicrobiota bacterium | reverse complement strand
GGGATATTCATAGGGGTGATGGGATGTGGAGATGAATCGATTCAATCAATCGCAGGAACATTAGGGATTTGGTTTTTTATAGAACGGTTTTTTAACAACAGTGGCGGGAAAGAGACGGCCGCGCACATCGATTTGAAGTGGGGTGCCGGGCTGAGAAAATGCGCTTGGGAGGTAGGCCATGCCTATGCCCGTCATGAGTGAGGGGGAAAGCACACCACTGGCGAGTTCACCGATGACCGTGCCGGTTGAGTCGGCGACCGGGTAATGGGGACGTGGTGGCGGGCCTTTGCCAGAGTATTGGATGGCGGTGAGTTTTACGGCTGGGCCGTCGGATTTTTGGCGTGCGAGGGTGTCGCGGCCGATGAAGTCGGGTTTTTGGAGGTCGCAGAAGAACCCGAGTCCGGCTTCGATGGGCGAGCGATCGGGTGAGAGGTCGCTGCCGTTGAGGGGGTAGCCCATTTCGAGGCGCAGCGAATCGCGAGCCCCGAGGCCGCACGGGGTGGCACCTGCGGCGAGGAATTGCTCCCAGAATGCGATGGCTTGATCGTTGGGGCAGAAAAACTCGAAGCCGTCTTCGCCGGTGTAGCCGGTGCGGCAAACGATGGCACCGGTGGTGGTGGTGGCGAACCCATTGCGAGGTGGGAGGACATCGTCAGGGCAGACGGCGGCAAAAATTTTGGCGGCCAACGGTCCCTGGATGGCCATGCCTGCCCACAAGTCGCTTTCGTTGCGCAGGGACACCTGTTCGTCCTGATGGGCGGCGAGCCAGAAGAAATCATCGTCAATCATGGATGCGTTCACCACCAGGAAGTAGTCGTTAGGGCCGGTGCGGTAAGCGATGAGGTCGTCGATCACGCCGCCAGCATCGTTGAGCATGAGCGAGTACTGGCCTTGGCCGGGGGCAAGTTTGGCGATGTTGTTGGTGAGCAGGGAATTGAGCCAAGCTTCGGCGGTTGGGCCGCTGACGATAAATTGGCCCATGTGGGAGATGTCGAAGATGCCGGCTTGGGTGCGCACGGCGGTGTGTTCGGCGATGATGGATGCGTATTGGACGGGCATATTCCAACCGGCAAAGGGGACAAGGCGTGCCCCGAGGGCTTGGTGGGCGCTTTCGAGCGGTGAGTGTTTCAAATCAGGCATGGCGGGCGGAGAATGTGAGCAGGTGGCCGTTTTGTCAATCAGGGTTGGTTAGTCGCGCGCAAGTCGCCGCATCAACCGGTTCGCAGAGCCGGTAGCCATCACCGTGATTGGGCAGGGAAGCCATCAAGGCGTCGCGTTCGGCAGAGGACGGGAAATCCAGGCCGATGAGGGCGCGGCCGATACGTTCGCCGGATTGGCGGTAGTTGAAATAGCAGATGTTCGCATTGCCGCGGATCCGTTGGTCGAGGAAATCGTGGAGGGCACCGGTGCGTTCATAGAAATCGAGGCGGAGGAATGTCGGGTGGTGTAACAAGTTGCCGCGCAGAGGGATGGCGCGGAAGGCGACATCGACGGCGCCGGATAAGTCTTCCCACGAGAATCCGCCGGCTTCGAGTTTAGCGGGGACGCCGTCGAGCACGACAGGGTTTTCCGCGGTGAGCGTGAACACCAACCAAGCATCCACCTCGCCGGTCTTGCCGTATTGGAAATCGGCGATGTTGATGCCGGCGAAGCAGGAATCCAACAGGTCTAACATTGCGCCTGGGCGTTCGGGGATGCGCACGCGCAGGGTGCGGCTGGTGTGGTTAGGCATGCCAACGGTCTGGGCGATGATGCCGAGTTGGAGGAAGTCGATGTTAGCGCCGCAGAGCACCACGAGGACGCGTTTGCCAACGAGATGATCGCGATTTTTGAGTACGGCGGCCAATCCCATGGCGCCGGCGGGTTCAGAAATGCAGCGTAAGCCATCCCACAAGGTGCGGATGGCATGGCTGACTTCCTCGTTGGTTACCGTCTCGATTCGGTTCAACGTGTGTTGGCAGATTTGGAATGGGAGCTCGCCAGCCTTGCGCACCGCCGTGCCGTCGCAAAACAAATCCAATTGGTCGAGGGTGACGGGTTTGCCGGCATCGAGGGCGGCTTTCATGGACGCCTGACCAGCCCCCTCGACGCCCACAATATCAATGGTTGGCCAATAGGTTTTGAGCCAGGTGGACACACCGGAGGCCAATCCGCCGCCACCGATTTGCAGGAAAGCGGCATCGAAGGGTCCGCGCCCAGATAGGACAATTTCGTCGGCGAGCGTCCCTTGGCCGGCCATCACTTGGAGGTCGTCGTAGGCATGGATATAGACCGCGCCGGTGGCCGATTCATCAAGGCGGGCGGCGTGAACCGCCTCGTCATAACTATCACCGGATAGGTGGATTTCTACCCACTCTGCGCCATGATGGAGAACGGCGGCTTGCTTCACTTTGGGAGTCGAGCGAGGCATGTAAATGCGCGCGCGGATGCCCAGCGTGCGGGCAGCGAGAGCCACACCTTGGGCGTGGTTGCCAGCGGATGCGGTGACCACGCCTCGGAGCGCCTCGGCAGGGGTGAGCACGGCCATGCGGTTGCACGCGCCACGCCACTTGTAGGATTTCACGGCCGATAGATCTTCACGTTTCACCCAGATCTCGGGGCCAGGGCCGGGCAGGTTGAGTCGCTCTAACGGCGTGCTCTGTCCAAACCGGTAAACCCTCTCGCGTGCAAACAAGATTTCCTGGCGCAGTTGGCGGTCTAACGACATGTCCTCGCGTTTCATGGCCAACCATTGAACGATAGGCATCCATCGTGCAAGAACGTCTCACACGGCAAGGGTGGATTTTTTGAGGGGGGCGCTAACCCAAGGTCCGCCATCGGCTTTTCCCCCCCGTCCCATTCGAGAGCTCACTCTGCGTTGACGCGCACGAAGAGTTTGGTGGGATTGGCGGTGATCAGGGCGGCGGGCACCTCGACGGTGACTTCCTCGACCGTGTCGCTGAGGCTGACAGGTGGCTGAGTTGTCACGGACTCGAAGGATGCCCATGGTCACACTCACCCCAGAACCCAGCGACAGCGTCGGCGGTGATGTCCGGCGCGCTGATTTCTTGACCGACGGTCACAACCGTCCAAGCGCCCGCGAAATACCCGAGGTGCGTGTTGCCCGGTTAGCGGAAAGGGGTTGACGGAGGCGGGACGAGTCGGCATGGCTCTGGGCGTGGCCGAGCATCCCAACGATCCCCTGCACGGAGTGACGCTGGAAACGGTGTTGCGCACGCTCGTGGATGGCCATGGATGGGAGGCCTTGGCCCGGCAAATTCCCATTCGCTGTTTCATGTTTGACCCGACGATTCGTTCAAGCCTCACGTTTCTACGCAAAACCCCGTGGGCACGCAAACGCCTCGAGGATTGGTTCGTGTACGACTCTATCAGAAAACGCGGGTTTTCCCCCTGAAGCCTACTTGCCATCCGCTAGAGCGTTATGGGTGTGCGGGCGGTCTTTTGATTGGATCACCGCGCTTGCATCGGATAGGGCCGTCGTCCTATCATCGCTTCCCGATGAAAATCACATGTGCCCTTTGGCTGGCGTTCATGACCATGGTTCAAGCAGCAGGCTTGGATTTTGCAGCCTCACTCCAGGAAATTCATGCTCCGGCAGACGTGAAAACCGTCACGGTGGATTTCGAGTTCACTAACCGCTCGGATCAACCCGTCACGGTTGCTAAATACGAGCCCACTTGCACGTGCATTTCGGTGCGTATCCAGGAGGGGAAACTCCGCTATGAGCCGGGTGAATCCGGCATGATACGTGCCGAGTTCAACATGGGAAATTTGACTGGCACGGTGGACAAGGTGGTGGCCGTTTGGATTAACGACGACCCGGCGGACAAGCCGTCCGTGGCGCTCACGGTACGCGTACACATTCCGGTGCTCGTTTCTCTATCACCCAAGACGCTCAAATGGGATCTTAACGGCAAGGGCGAACCCAAAACTATCCGCATCTCCATGCATTACGAGCAACCAATCCGCGTCGTCGGAGTGACGGCATCTTCCGACGTCTATCAGCACGAGTTAAAAGTCGTCGAGGAAGGCAAGAGCTACGATTTGATCATCACGCCGACGCAGATTCAAACTCCAGGGCTGGGGATTTTCAGGATAGAAACCGACTGCAAAATTGAAAAGCATCGGATCCAGCAGGTATTTGCGTGCGTGCGCAAAGCGAGTCCATCAGAGCCCGTGTTACCGCCATGAAGACGTGGCATCAATGCGTGATCATCGCTGCGGTGGCGTTGGCCGCGGCCGGGGGGACATTTCTCATGAAAGGGCCGCCAAACCGCCTGTTTCGCTGTGATTCCACGACTTTGAAACCTGACGAGGTGTGCTTGGAGTCGCTTCCCGCCGGGATGGATGTCATCTGGGTGGATGCCCGATCGCGCGCGGCATGGGAGAAAAATGGTTTGGCGGGGTCGCTGTTATGGAATCTGGATCCCACCGAGGACATGCAGGCATTTGAGGCGGCTCTTGCGATGAAAATCGCCACCACCCCACGCGTCATCGTCTATTGCGGGGACGAAAACTGCGGGGTGAGCCGACAAATTGCCGGGAGTATCCGCGCCCTGGATCTCGGAGCGGAGGTTTCCGTGCTGCGTGGCGGATGGCGTGCTTTGAACGATGCCGGCCGCATCAGTCTAAAAACCCCGGCCTCGTTTTGACTCGTCACGCCCGTCATGTGACACCCTATCCGCGCGCTGTGAACGCGGCGGTGCCGGCTCAATCAACATCGGTTGCTCGGATGTGACCACTGCGGGTGTGACCACTGCGGGTGTGACCACTGCGGGTGTGACCACCTCGGATGTGACCACTGCGGGTGTGACCACTGCGGGAGGTGTCGGTGCGGGAGGTGCCACCTCGGTATTTTTAGCGATCGTTGGTTCCGTGGCCACCTCGGAAACCTCTTGCGCAGTCGTTAGGGCTACGGTTTGTTCTGGAGTATTGGTCGTTGCAGAGGTTTGAGGGTCAGT
>JBDLWH010000157.1:0-3832 GCA_039804325.1 Verrucomicrobiota bacterium | reverse complement strand
AGTATTCGGTGACAAACCAATCGGGGGCACCACGTCGAGCGATGACCCGCATAAACGGCAGGTCTGTGATATCCTGCATCGGGGCGAGAACCAGGGCCGGGCGGTCGGGTGGGAGGAGTTGGCGCATGGATGGGGTGAGAATGCGGGCGACTCAAGAAATTCGATTGACAATTCGATCGCCTCAAGCGTTGCTGCGCGTGGTTAAACAACAACAGACTGAAGTGGAAAGCGATTTATTGCACACCGAAAAAATTCTGGCAGATCGAAAAGTCTTTTTTCTCGATTTGAAACAAAACAACCGCGGCATGGTCGTCAAGATCACCGAGGACGTCGGGGGCAACCGCGACACCATCATGGTGCCTGCCGAAATCCTCGGAGACTTCATCGCCGCCCTCTCGGACATCAAGGCGACCGCCGACGACCAGCCGTCAGCTCGATAGTCAGCCAATCGCCTGACGGGCAAATTGGCGCGGCGGACCGAATTCATCTTGTTCCTAGCGGAAATCTGATGATGATGCTCGGGTGTCAACTTTCATGACGTCTCCTCCTTCGGTCAACATCGCGCGTCTCACGTATCAACTGGTTTGCGCCACAGCCGGGGCGGCCATTGCCCTGAGCACCAAGAACACCCAGTTTGAAGTTCAAATTTCCACAGGTATTTGGAGCGGTCTGGTGGTGGCCACCATTTTCATCTGGATCGAATCATTGACGCGTGGGTTCACCTTGCGCGGGTTTTCCTCGGCCACCTTCGGCCTCGCGGTCGGCCTCACCTGCGCCTGGCTGCTGACCCGAGTGGATCTCTTTAAACTCTTTGAATTGGCGTTTCGCGAGCAAATTGAGGCCAAGGGCAACAGCGAGGTGCTCATCAACGCCCTGCGCTTGGCGCTCAATGTGGGCTTGTTTGCCAGTCTCGGATTCCTCGGCTCGGTCTTGTCACTGCGCGGTAACCGCGATGATTTCGCCTTCATCATCCCCTACGTCCGCTTCCGCCAAGACGCGTCATCCGGTCAACCTGTCGTCTTAGACCTCGAATCCGTCATCGACGGCCGCGTCATCGGCATCCTGCGCTCAGGATTCCTCCACGGCCGCTTGATCGTGCCCCGCTTCATCCTCGACGACCTCCAAGCACTGACCAATTCCGATTCAACGGCCGAGCGCCAACGCGGACAACGCGGACTCGATTGCCTCGAACGCATGCAAAAATCCACCGATATTCAGATTTCGATTCACGACACAGCGCCGCCCGCTGATCAGGCCGCTGTCAACGTGCGCCTCATCGAAACGGTGCGCATGCTCGGCGCCCGTTTGCTTACCGGCGATGAAAATCTGGCCAAAATCACGACCCTCCAAGGGCTGGATGTGCTCAGTTTACACGAACTCGATGAGGCGCTCAAAGCGCCGATGGCCATCGGCCAACGCATCCGCATTGCCCTAGTGCGCACGGGCAAAGAGGACCACCAGGCCGTGGGATACCTCGCTGATGGCTCACTCATTGTGGTCAACCATGCCGTCGCTCGCATCGGGACGACCACCGAGGTGGTCATCATCAGCACCCTCCAAACCGCTAGCGGAATGATGGTCTTTGCCGAACTTTATTCCCCGGCTTGACCGACCCCCTCGCCATCGACCTCGACATCACTCACCTCGCGTTGGCATCCCTCGCAACACGTGGTTCTTCTCATCAAGCAGCAAAATCTTCGGTTTCACCGGCGTCTCGGAGAGACCAAAGCCCATGATGGCCACCCGCTCGCCCGCCTTGATCCAATGCGCGGCACCTCCGTTCATCAGGATTTTACCCGTGCCTGGCTTGCCTTCTAACACGTAGGTTTCCAGCCTCGCCCCGGTGGTGATCGAGGCCACCAGCACTTTTTCACCCGCCCAGAGATCCGCTCCAGCCATGAGATCCGATGGAATCTCGATGCTGCCTTCATAATTCACATCCGCCTCGGTGATCATGGCGCGATGCAGCTTGGACTTTAATACCTCCCGTAACATGCAAATGAGGAAAAACCCGCTTGCCCCCGCCGTCAAGCGACAAGACCCGCCCCTCAAATATTCACGCCCCCAGGTGGGCTCATCCGCCAAAACTTTCGCGCAATTCCTCTGATTTTGCGTATTTCCCTTGCGCGCATAGACGCTCCTTCTTGGCTATCGCCTCGCATGGACCTACCTCCAGGATGGACTACCTAACAGCGGAATGCCCCGCAACGCCGCCACCGCCTCACTGGATTGGAAACCCACCGACAAGTCGCTCATCGGCATCGGTGCCGCCCACCTCTCCCAACACTCGTGGGGCGCATCCCCTCTCCCAGCAACCACCTTGGCTCGCATCCATAGCTCGTATCAAATCACCGAGCGCGTCAAACTCCTCGCCCGCTTGGAAAACGCCCTTAACACAAACTATCAACTCTACAACGGTTATGGCTCAACGGCCCAGGGCGCTGGCACCGGCATCTACGCTGGCATCACCGTGGATTGGTGACCCCCCACACGGCCTCAAACAAGCTCGCCAGCGATGGGATCAACCAACGCTCGCCCCCGCTCAATGAGCATGATACGCCCGCCCTCACAGCGGGCCAGCCCTTCACTTACGAGCAGGTCCGCGCGCTTGAGCGCCTCTGGCTCTAGCAACCCGAGAGCAATACCTTCCGACGTGCGCAATCCGAGGGCGATGCGTTCTATCCGACTCGCCTCGGCATCCAGGGTTTCTACCTCCGCATGGGCATGACCCAAAGCTTGAATTTGCGCAACGTAGCGCGCCGTGTCCGCCACATTTTTCCATCGGATAGAGCCTAGGGTGGAGACAGCCGACGGCCCCAGCCCGAGATAATCCTCCCCCCGCCAATACCCCTGGTTGTGCGATGAACGCATCCCACCACGCGCATAATTCGAGGTCTCATAGTGCTCAAAACCATGAGCGGTTAGGATGTCCTCCGCCAAATGGAAAAACCGCGCGTCCACGTCCTCGCTGCGCACCACTTCTCCGCGACGCAATGATTCGAAAAACACGGTGTCCTCCTCGTAGCTCAGGTTATAGGCCGATATGTGGTCCGGCTCCATGCCCACCGCCGTGCGCAGCGTGGCATCCCAGTCGGCCGCTGATTGCCCGGGAATGGAAAACATCAGGTCGATGTTAACCTGCTCGATCCCCGCCTCGCGCAAGTACCCAACCGCCTCAACCGCCTGGCGCGGCGTGTGCTCACGCCCAAGCGTTTCTAACGCATTCTGTGAAAACGATTGAACGCCTAGCGAAATACGCGTTACTCCTAGGTCACGAAACAATCGGGCCTTGGCACCATCAAACGTAGCAGGATTGGCCTCCAAAGTGACCTCGTCGAGTTGTCCAAAATCGATCATCTCGTGCAGTGCCCGAAACAAGCGCGTGAGATGGCGCGGCGAGAGCATGCTCGGCGTGCCGCCGCCCAGATAGAGCGTGCGCGGTACCGCCTGACTCGCACCCAACCGCTCGCGCGCCTCAACCACCAACGCGTCGATGAACGCCCCGATAGGTGTGCCTCCCGGCGTGTGCTTGTAAAACGAACAATACGGACAAACGCGATGGCAAAACGGAATGTGAAGATATAGCAACATAGGCACCGCGGAAATCTTGACTCGTGACTCCTCACCTCATCTCGGCCTAACGACGCGTCACTCGGGCAATGTAGCGCCCCACCGCCGTGCGCGTCGCCCCTGCCACATCCGCCTCGGGCGTGGCAAATGGCGGCACAAACCATGGATAGGAACCTAGCAGATCCGTAACCACCGCCACCTCCCCATCGCAAGTCCCCTCACCGCAGCCGATGCCAATGGTGGGAACCGCCAATGATGCCGT
>JBDLWH010000156.1:0-5638 GCA_039804325.1 Verrucomicrobiota bacterium | reverse complement strand
GCCATCCTATAATCGATTGTTAGCGATTGGTGGCCTGCTATTGCTGCTTTTCGCTGTGGTTTTTCACTCAGTGGCTGTGTGGCGCTGATGGGATTTTCGAGTCTTGCGTGCATTTCGGTTTCGACGAACATCGCTCACCACCCTATTAACCTGTCGGCATGATCCTTACTAACAACAAACCGTTCATCTCGCATTACCGCCTGAAGGCGCGCGGCATGCTGAATGCGATATCCCGACGACGCGAATTTGAAGGCGTGCTTATTCAAATTGATGGAGGATATGCGTGCATCCACCCGTGGCCTGAGTTGGGTGATCCGCCGCTGGCAAAATGTTTGCTAGACCTCGCTGGCGACCGGCGCTGGCCGATTGTGAGACGAGCCGTGCGTTGCGCGGAGTATGATAGAGTGGCGCGGACGTTTGATCATTCATTGTTTGAGGAAATGGAGGTGCCACAGAGCCATGCCACGATAGTTAAACCAGAGAGCGCCGTGGTGGAGCGCGCGCTCGAGGCCGGATTTACCACGGTCAAACTCAAGGCCGGATGTCACGCCGTGGCAGAAGGCCAATGGCTCGACACGCTTTCAACGCAGTTTCCCAACGTAAAGTGGCGGTTAGATTTTAACGAATCGCTGGAGAGCGCGGAAGTGTCAGCATTTCTGTTGGGTTTAGCAGACCACACTCGCGCGGCCATCGATTTTGTGGAGGATCCATGCCCGTATGCTGAATCATCTTGGTCTGTGCTTCACGAGCAGACGCGCATGCGGCTCGCGGTGGACCGCGAGGCGTCCACGCTGAGTGCCACCGCGCAGGTGATGGTGATCAAGCCCGCGGTGGACGAGCCATTTTTATTGGCGGAGGCAGCCGTGAAGCACCACCAGCAAGTGGTTTTAACGAGTTACATGGATCATCCGTTAGGCCAAGCCTTTGCCGCGTGGGAAGCCGCACGGCTCGAATTGCAATTCCCGGGGTTGGTCGGGATGTGCGGATTACAGACGCATCATCTTTTCGAGCCTGATGCATTTTCTGAAAGGCTCGGCCCGTGGGCACCAGCTTTTCAAGCACCCGAAGGCAACGGTCTCGGGTTCGATGATTTGTTGGACGCACTGCCATGGACGCGTCATTACTAACAAGCAGCGCGTTTTGGTTAGATTCCACGCTTGTCGCGGCGGAGGAATTTCCGGGTACTCTGCCAGAATGCGCTTCATTGTGTGGACACGTTTTGTTCGGGACCTCCGGCAGCACGGGCGCACCGAAGTGGATAGCACTATCGAAAGCGGCGTTGTTAGCTTCAGCCGTAGCGGTGAATCGACATTTGGAGGTCACAGAAACCTCATGTTGGGGATTGGCACTGCCCCCGCGCCATGTCGGGGGATTCGGGGTTGGGGCGAGGGCGTTTGCTGCGGGTTGTGCGTGGAGTGCATTGGGTGGACGTTGGGATGCGCCAGCCTTTGTGAATTGGTTAGGAGCACACCGAGTGACGCATACCTCATTGGTTCCCACACAGGTTCACGATTTGGTGGCCATGCATCTTCGTGCTCCAGCGCCACTGCGCGCCATCGTCGTGGGTGGCGGTCATTTGGACGCGGCGACAGGGCAGCGAGCACGGGCGCTCGGGTGGCCAGTGCTTGCGAGTTATGGCATGACGGAAGCGGCATCGCAGATCGCGACGCAGCGATTGGAAGACCTAGAAACAACCTACCAGCCAGGGCCGTTGTCTTTATTACCTATCTGGGAGGCGACATCGACTTCGCCGGAGCACCTTCTGCGCATCGCAGGGCCCGCGTTATTTTCCGGGTTAGTTGCTAGAAATGGTGAGCAATGGGAATTTGTGGCACGTGAGGCTTCATGGCACGACACGCAAGACCGAGTGAAGGTCATTGACGGCAGTCTCATCGTTGTTGGACGAGCAGACACTTTGGTCAAGGTGCTGGGCGAACTGGTGGATCCCGAGGCCATCGAGCGTGAGCTCGTTGTCCTATCAGGTGGGCGGCTTCAGCCTACTGGCGTTGTGGTGGTTGCGGTGCCGGATGCGCGGGCCGGGCATATCTTGGTGCCGGTTTTCGAGGCCGCGGTGGATGGCTCGGTTATTCAGGAAGCATTGAGGGATTATGCGGGTCTAGCCCGAGGCCCTCACAGGTTGGGATCGCCGGTGACGCTAGAATCATTTGCGCTAAGTTCTGTGGGAAAGCCACTGCGTGGGCAAATTACGGCGGCGGTGATTGCCCAGGTGAGTGGGCGCCACTGAGCAGTGGGTGTGATGCACGAGGTGCACATTAAAGTTGCGAGCATGGGAAATGTGGGCAGGATGCGATGTGTGGAAAGGAAAATACGATGTCGCCTCAATGGCTGTCGGAGAGCAGGCATCAGGCACGCACCCAGCGTGTTTGATGCATGTGAGCATCTTCTAGGAAATCGGTGGTTGCCTCGCTTGAAAATCTCCCCGCTCAGTCGCATCTCAGTCGTTATCGGAGTGCTGCTCTGTCAGTCATTGCACGGGCAGGAAAATTCTCTGCTCAGCGGATCGTTCTCTACCACTTTCAATACGGCATATATCGGAAAAATAGGCACTGTTTTCGACCGAGGTCCCACGCTAGCTCAGTATCTCGACATCAACATTGGGAGTGATTGGACGGTAGAACTTTGGTCGTCAACGAACCTGAGCGGTGAGCCATACAATACGACCTACGGCGATGAGGTTGACCTCTTCTTCACCTGGCATCACCGCTTTGATGATATCCGAGTGTCGTTAACTGGTGCCTACTTCTTCCTCGTGGATCTTGAGCGTCTGAACAATGATGTTTGGATCGGTGAGGCGGAAATATCTTATGTCAAGTGGGGCTACTTCCAGCCTTATCTATCCACTCGTTATTTCGGGAAAATCGGCTCAGAGAGCCCTGAGCGCGGCTGCTTCGCATGGCTTGGCATTCGAAGCACATTTCCGACGGGCATTCGTCAGACGAGCTTAACGCTAGATCTCTCAGCAGCTGAGTCAGATGGCGCATTGGGAAAAACCTCGGGGCTTGTTTATGCGCGCGCGGTTGTAGGACTGCCCATCAAACTAGGCGAGCACGCGACTCTCGTGCCATCAATTTTGCTCCAAACCCCGATGGGAGATCAGAAAAGGCATCCGCTCCCATACACCGAGCGCAACGAAGCTGTCGGCTCACTTGCCCTTACCTTCACATTTTGAATTCAGCATGCGGGTTTCTGTGGTTGCCCACCACCGCGGTTTCAAGTGAAATGCCAGTTTGCAACCATGATTGATCCGTTAGACAAAAAGCTGCTGCGCGACATCGGTCGGATGAAAGGCCAGGTATTAGCCGTGAGTTTGGTCATGGCCTGCGGTCTGGCCATGATGATCATGACGCGCAGTTTGATTCTCACGTTAGAATCGACCCGCGACGCATACTATCAGAAATATGCCTTTGGCGATGTGTTTGCATCCTTGAAGCGTGCGCCGCTAAACGTGGCCGAGCGGCTTAGTGCCTTGCCGGGCGTGGCCACGGTGGAGACGCGAGTGGTGGTGGATGTGACGCTGGACTTACCCGGGCAATCTGCGCCGGCCACTGGGCACATGGTTTCGTTGCCCGAAGATGGGGCCGTGCCCAAACTCAACCGAGTATTTCTGCGCAGCGGGCGGTTCCCGCGATTAGATGAGCGACGTGAAGTCGTGTTAGGTGAGGCTTTCGCGTTAGCTAACGGGTTACATCCTGGTGATTCGTTAGTGGCGGTGATCAACGGGCGGCGTGAAACGCTGCAGATTTGTGGGATTGGTTTATCGCCGGAGTTTGTGTTTGAGGCGCGCGCTGGAGAAACGCTGCCTAACCACAAGCGGTTCAGCGTGATTTGGATGAACTACCATGCGCTGGCGGTGGCTTACAATCTTGATGGAGCCTTCAACGACGTCTGCATCGATCTGGCCCCCGGTGCCCCAGCCGCGCCGGTGATTGCGGAGATCGACCGTCTGCTCACACCCTATGGCGCAGGCGGGGCCTTCACTCGCAAGGATCAGGCGTCGGCCCAACGCCTTGATGACGAGTTACGCGTGCTGCACTCGCTATCGGTTGTTTATCCATTAGTTTTTCTGAGTGTGGCCGCCTTCATGGTTAACGCCGTGTTGGCGCGCATTGTGCGACTGCAGCGCGAACAAATCGCCCAGATGAAGGCGCTGGGGTATTCGTCGAGGCAGGTTGGCGTGCATTACCTCAAATTTGTGTTAGTCATTGGAGTTCTCGGCACATTGATTGGTGGGAGCGGCGGTCGATTGTTAGGCGCGTTGCTTGTTGATTTGTACACGATGTTTTTTTGTTTTCCGGAGTTAGATTTTCGGATGGATTTCAGTGCGCTTGGAGTCGCGCTGGGCATCAGTCTGGGAGCGTCGGTGTTAGGTGTGATGAGTGTGGTTTGGCAGGCGGTGAAACTTCCGCCGGCCGAGGCGATGCGGCCAGAAGCGCCTGCGGATTTCAAGCCATCGTTCTTGGAGCGTATCGGCCTAACAGGCGCGTTTGGGCCAGCATTCCGGATGGCCCTGCGCAACATGGAACGCCGACCGTGGCAGGCAGTTTTCACCTGTTGCGGGCTGGCGCTAGCCACCGGGCTGATGGTGTTACCCGGAGCCATGAGTGACAGCATCGATTACCTACTCACATTCCAGTGGAACCGCGCGCAACGTCAGGACGTGACGGTATTTCTAGCGGAGCCTACGTCACAAAAAGGATTTCATGACCTTGAACACCTTCCCGGGGTGATTCGAGCCGAGCCGATCCGCAGTGTCGGGGCGCGATTGAAATTTGGGCATCACCAACGGAAGCTAGGCGTCACGGGCATTGCGCCGGGAGCGGATTTGAATCGCTTGTTAGATGATCGGGAGCGCCCCATCGTGATGCCAGGGGACGGGTTACTGATGTCGGCGAAGTTGGCAGAGATTCTTGGGGCGGGGATAGGAGATGAGGTCAGAATAGAGGTGTTAGAGGGGCGACGACCATCGGTGGATGTTCCGATACGTGGGTTGGTGACGGATTTTGCTGGGGTGGCCGCGTACATGGAATTGGGGGCATTGCGACGGATTTTGAAGGAGGGCGAGACGGTGAATGGGGCGAATCTCACGGTGGATCATCAGCGGTGGGATGAGTTCATGCGAGCGGTGAAGGACACGCCGCGCGCCGCGTTTGTGATAGTCAAGAGTGACCAGCTCGCGGCATTTCGTGAAACTACGGGAAAGAGCATTGGCATCATTCGTAAGCTATACTTTGTGCTAGCCGTGATTGTGGCCTTCGGAGTTGTGTATAACAGCGCGCGGATTGCCCTCTCCGAGCGCAGTCGGGAACTGGCCACGCTACGGGTTGTTGGGTTCAGTTTGTCTGAAGTTCGTGGGGTGTTAGTGGGTGAGCTAGCGGTGTTGGTATTATTGGCGTTGCCGGTGGGTTTGTTATTTGGGCGTGGGTTAGCGCTATTTATCATGGCCTCGTTCAGCACCGAGACCGTTCGTTTGCCCATCATGATCAATCCCTCAACATACTCTATCGCCGTGATAGTGGTTCTCAGCGCAGCGGGATTATCGTTCGCTTTGGTGAGCCGCATGCTGGGCAAGCTTGACCTCGTTGGGGTATTGAAAGCGCGCGATTGAGGTGGTTAGTAG
>JBDLWH010000155.1:0-5691 GCA_039804325.1 Verrucomicrobiota bacterium | reverse complement strand
TGGCGCGAGCCGCGGTGGCTCTCTGGATGGCATGCCGATAGAGCATCGCTTAATCATGGCGGGCTTTACCGGGTTGTTAGGGATTGTCTTGTTGGTGTATGCCAATCCCCGCGCGCGCAGTAAGGCTTTTCTGGTGGGCGGCCTGTTGAGTGCTGGCCTGCTAGCGTTGCCATTTTTTTTCACGGTGGGATCAGAGATTCTCACCGAGACGGCTCACCCCTCGTCCTCGGCTCCTATCAAAACGGTTGCCCCCCCCACCGCCGAGAGCGCAGCCATGATCGAGTTGCGCAACCTCATCGGCACCGCCCCACTGGCATCCGAAATCGATCGCCTCACCCAAGAAGGCGGCCACAAGCAGGCTGTGGGTCTCTGGTTGCGCGGGTTGCACGAACAAAATCGGTTTTTGGTTAGGGATTACATCTTACGCGTCACCGGTGCCGACCTGCAATCCCACTATTATGCACGCGGTGGTGGCGATTTTCTGATGGTCGTCACGGGTATTAAGATGTCGTTAGATGAAGTGGCACAACTCGCGACGGTTTTGGGCACGCTCGAAAATGTCTATCCGCAAATTGCGGTGGCCGAAATCCGAATCAACAATGAAAGTTTTGCGGGTGGCTCTATCGAAAAACTCGCCGATAAGGGGCAAACCGAATTTTACGACCTCAACAAGCGTGAACTCGAAAGCATCGATTTGGAACGTGTGGAACGAGCCGTCCAGCGGCTTGCCGAGGCGGAGCCGAAAATCTATCGTAGTGATATCACGACGAAGTTCATTTCGTTGTTGCGAGCGCCGGGAGTGACGTTCAAGGGGGCGATTTGTCGGGCATTGGCGGTATGGTCCGAGCACCCCGGGGTGGCGGGGGATGCCGCTCTCAAAGAGGTCAATGGCATGCGCACGCGCAAAGTGGAAGTGCCACAGGAGATGATCGCCCTGATCGTCAAGGAGAAGAATGTCGGGGTGCTACCGGTGCTCGACGCATTGTGGGCCGAGAAGCCCACGTCATGGGAGTCACTTTACGGTGATGTGGGCGCTCCGGCCGAGGCAATGCTGCTGCGGCGATTCTCCGATACCGATGGCATGTTGCGCCACTCGGCGGTGCGTTTGCTCGGACGTGTCGGGGGCGCGGCCAGTTTGCCTGTGCTGGAAGCCGCCGTGCCGGGGGCCAATGCCGAACTCAAGGTGCTGCTGGGAAAATCGAGCGATGCGATCCGTCGCCGCCTCGCCCCATAGTGCTGACAGATTGGGGAATTTTATGTCGAATCTCTTGGTTTTTCGCCCATTGAATCATGCCGCGCACCGTTGAAGATCACACTCCTGGACGCCCTGCCTATTTTTGGTGGCTGCTGGCCAACGGCCTTGCGCTTTGTTTTGCCATCATCAGTTGGACGCTTTGCCTCGATGTGTTCGGCAACCCCGAAATCCCTCGAAACTATGAAATCCTCCGCAAACTCGGCCGCATCCCACAGTTGAAACATTTCTCGGTGCTCGACGTGCCTAATGGAAATCTGCTGGATCCCAAGGGACTCTATAACAAGTTTTTCGCGCTAACTGGAGAACCGTTGCAACGAACTAACTCGCAACTTGTTAAAAATTACCTGACGAATTTTCCGCAGCCCAAGGCGCTCACGTTCATTGAGGGGGATTACCAGGTCGAACAAGTCCGGGTGCTCGGAAAGCTGGATTTTCTATCAGATGGGTTTGCGATTCGTGCGCGAGCATTGGTCAAGCCGGATGATTTCACCAAGCCCGCGCCATATCCAGTGCTCATTGAGTATGTGTTCCCGACCAAGGACACTGGCGCGGCGCGGGAGTTCCGTCCCGGTGACATCCTCTCAGTGAAGAAAAGCCCGAATTGCGCGGCCATCGTGCATTGTGACAAAGTGCAGGAGGGTGGCGATCTGTTAGTCTGTTTGACTGTCATCCCCATCGCCTACGGTGCCTATCGCGTGGGCGATACGCTCACCTTCGCCATTGAGCCGCCCGCCCAAGTCCAACCCGGCGCGGGATTCCCGGTTTTCAAACCGTAACGCCTCAATAACGTCCCGCCCGCGCGCTTCGCTCCCATTGCGTCCCCCCTCCGTGTGTCGTGACCCGGCTCGCTCATTGCAGGTGACTCGCCACACGACGTTGGGAGCTATCCGAACTGCGCCAACAGTCCGATGGCCGTGCCCAGCTATCATCACTCCGTAAGCGAGAAGATTCATCCCGCCTCATCGGCACCCAATGGGTTGCCGGTGGGGCGTTGAAACGCAATGAGGTCGTGACGGGAAACTAGCGGGAGTTTCACTGTGAGGCTTTGCGCATGAGGCGGAGTCGCTCCATCGCAGCGCCGCAGGTGATCATTTCGCGGGCAATGTCGATCCCATCATGGATATGGGGTGCCAGCCCGGCGCAGGCCAGTGCGGCCCCCGCGTTGAGTAACACCATGTCGCGTTTCGGGCCGGTGTCGCGCCCGCTCAGAATCGCTTCGAGAATGGCAGCATTGGTTTGGGCGTTGCCCCCACGCAGCGATTCGACTTGGGCGAGCTGGAGCCCGAAATCATTTGGTCGGACGTCTTGGCCGACGAGATCCCGAAAACTACCAGATTTGCAGATACGCGTGGTGCCCATGAGGCTGACCTCGTCCACCGAGCGAGCGTCATCGGTGGTGCCGTAAACAACCCACGCGCATCGGCGGCCGAGGCGTTCGAGGATTTCGGCAAACACCGAACACCAGCCGGGGGTGCATACTCCAACAAGCTGGCATTGCGGCCTGGCGGGATTGAGCAGGGGACCAATCAGGTTAAAAAGCGTTCTCACACCCTTGGCGGCCAATGCCTTGCGCACCCCGGCTACGGCCTGAAACGCCGGGTGATAGAGCGGCGCAAACATGAACCCCACCCCCGCTTGTTCCAATGATCGCCTAAAGCCCTCCACTGGCAGATCAATGCGAATACCCAGCGCTTCTAGCACGTCTGCCCCACCGCTTTGCGAGGTGATGCCGCGATTGCCGTGCTTGACGACCACCGCCCCGGCCGCCGCAGCAATGAACATCGCTGTGGTCGAAACATTGAATAAATCTAACTTGTCCCCGCCCGTCCCGCAAACGTCGAGCGTCGGCCCGTCTCTATCAAGTAAACTAAGTTGCGGATCCACCGCGTGACCAAGGAACGCCTCCACAAATCCCGCTATCTCACCGGGCGTCTCGCCTTTGGTTGATAGCGCTTCTAGCAGGCGGGCCTTTTTTTCGTCAGGAATAGCAGCGTCTAACAAATAGTGTGCTGCCGTCGCCACCTCGTCTGGCGAAAGTTCCTGCTGAGCTTCGAGGTGGTGAATGAGAACGTCCATTCGGGTGGTCTTACTGGCTTAGGCCTTGGATTTTTTTCCTTGGAAGTGTTCTTCGATTTCCTCGAGGGTTTTGCCCTTAGTTTCTGGGAGGAAAAATGCGGCGGTGATGAAGTAGATCACGGTGCAACCGGCAAAGGCGAAGAACATCGTCGAGTAGCCGTATTTGCCGACTGTGGGTAGGAAGATCGCGGCGATGGTCGTGGAGACGGCTTGGTTGACGAGTAGGGCGATGCTCATGCCGTTGGAGCGGATGCGCGTGGGCATGAGTTCTGAGAGAGCCAGCCAGACGCAGACGCCCGGGCCGACGGCGAAAAACCCGATGAAGACGAAGATGCACACGGCGATCATCCAACCGTTGGATGTGCTCGGAACTGGCGTGATGAGCGCGTTCTCAATCTTGAGATCCGCCACTTTGGATTTTTCCAGATCGGCGAAGGGGTTTTTGAAGAAGGCGTCCACCCCGTTGCTTGGTAGGCTCTTATTACGGCTGATCTTGAGTTTCGCCGCCTTGTCGTCGGATCGAACCACGTTGGTGGCTGAGGTGAAATCCCCGCACGAGTAGATGATGGTCATGGTCGTGGCTTTGCCGGCGATGGCCTGACCGGCCGCTCCCGAGCCTGCTAACAACTCAGCTGCCTTGGCATCATTGTATTTGATCTCCACGACTTGGTCCTTGATCGCTTGCTTGGTGCCATCGGCCAATTCCTTGATATCAGGGGCTTCAGTGACGAGAGACTGGACGGCATCCTTGCAATCGACGCGGAGTTTTTCGGTGTTATGGAACAAGAACCCCACGGCAATGAGCGAGGCAATGATGCCGGCACTGCCGAGGGATAGCAGAAACTTGCGGCCCTTTTTGTCCACCAGCGCGACGGCCCCCATGGTCATGGTGAAATTGACGAGTGTGAGCAGCACATATCCCATGTGGGCCTGGGCATCGTTCAAACCCGCTTGAATGAGGATGGTCGCGTTGTAACCGATGATCGAATTGATGCCGGTGGCTTGGTTGCAGGCCAGAATGATGCACGCCAGAAAAAAGGGGATGATGTATTTGCGCGATAAGAGGGAACCGCCGCCTTTCCCACCGTGCCCACCCCCGGAAACGTTGATAGATGCCGTTTCCTGCATCTCCTGGATTTCCTGCTCCGCCTGGGCTGGCTCACGCGAACGCAGCAATGCGGCCCGGGTGGCGTCAATCTTACCGCGTTTGAACAACCACCGCGGCGACTCGGTCACCAGAAATGCCCCGACGATGAAAATCACGCCGGGCAACATGGAAACCCAGAAAATCCAGCGCCAGGCATGGTCCTTGGCCGAAAAAAGTTCTTCCACGGTGCCATTTTTTTCGATTCCGCCGATCCAGATGCTGAATCCGTAACCAATCAAGGCGGCGGCGACGATCCCGAGGGTGAGCAACCATTGGAAGACGCCCGTGCCTTTGCCGCGGTTGGCTGCGCTCAAACATTCTGCGAGGTAAAGCGGGATGACCACCCCGATCAAGCCGGCGCTGACGCCTTGCAGTAGCCGCCCCATGACCAGCGGACCAAACCCTTGCGCCAGCGCAATCATCGGAATGCTCGCCACAAACAAGACCCCGCTGATGATCATCATCGGCTTGCGCCCTATCAGGTCTGATAACATCCCCGCAAACAAGGTGGATATCACGCTGCCTAACAAAACGGCGGCCACGATGATAGACAATTGCCCGGCATTCAGGCCGGAGGTCGCTTCCATATACGGCAGCGCCCCGGCGATGATGCCCACGTCGATCCCGTAAAGCAGCCCGCCGAGGCCGGCAACTAAGAGGAGGAATCGATTGTAGCGCTGAATGCTGGCCGGAAGAACGGATTGGGTGGTCATGGTTTTTTACGGGAACAGCGGCATGATAGACATCCCGCTCGCTCCGACAACCCCGAAATGTGGCCAGACGACAGCACCTCGCCGGGCGCGCGATGGCGTCACGACCATCCAGCAAATCGCCAAGG
Organism: Verrucomicrobiota bacterium; assembly: GCA_039804325.1. Taxonomy (GTDB): domain Bacteria; phylum Verrucomicrobiota; class Verrucomicrobiia; order Verrucomicrobiales; family Akkermansiaceae; genus Luteolibacter. The sequence continues at coordinate 375 of JBDLWH010000155.1, read as the reverse complement.
ACGACGATGTTCACCCGGAACAAGTCTCCGAATGAAAGAAAAATCACCTATGTTCCGATGCCACGAGGCCACGCCACCCTGTGTGCGGTGATGGATTGGCATTCGCGCAAGGTGCTGGGCTGGGTGCTTCCAACACGATGCAACCGACCTTTACTTGGAGGTTCTGGAGAGCGCTCTGGGAACCGCCGGGCGCGTTCCCGGTATCTTCAACACGGATCACGGCTGCCAGTCTATCTCACTTCCGTTCGGTTCTCGCCGCGGAACCCTGTGAACCACTTTCCTCCAAACACTTGCCGCCTCAGAGTGGCCGGGCAAACCATGTCCGGTCGCACGGATCCGGCGCCTCGTCGCTCCGCTCCTCGCCGCCGGATCCGT
>JBDLWH010000154.1:0-10414 GCA_039804325.1 Verrucomicrobiota bacterium | reverse complement strand
CAAGTCCGCAACCAGTTCACGCCCAAACCCCGACATCATCCACCGACAACCAAAAAACCGACGACATCGAGCAGCAAAACCGGTTTTGGCAGGCGAGTGTCGGTGGCGGTCATTACATGGTGGCCCTCGATCGCATATCGGCTATCAGCCGCCACAAGTATTTGCTCGATGGCGCAGTCATCGTCGATGAAGTCACCGTGGATGCCCTTGGCCAGGGGCTCGCACGCTTTTATTTTCTCACCCCGGTGAGCGATGCGCTTACGGGCAATGCGGCTGGCAACGCCGTGGCGCGCCTCGTGGATCGCGGGCGCAGCGTCGTGGAGCAGAAGGCCGACGAAACCGGCGTGGACGTCCAAACAATGGTCGTCAAAAAATTTCCTGAGACGACCCACGCACACACCATCGAATACCGAGTGCTCTCCGCGGAGGCACTTGGCGCGCTTTACACCAGCGTGCGCACCGCATGGGAAACTGCCAAAGGGCGCAAATTTACCATCAAGTGAACCCCACTCCCACGCACTCCATGACTTGTGATCCCGCATCTCCCATGAAATTAACCTACTGGCTCGGCTGGATGACCTTCCGAGCCATGGCCCGCTCCTTGTTTGGGGCGCGCATCATCGGCGAGGAAAACCTCGTCACCGAAGGGGCCGTCATCGTCGCCTCGAATCATCAAAGTTTCTTGGACCCCCCATTTGTCAGCACGCTCTACACCACGCCGATGTTTTATTTGGCGCGCAAAACCCTCTTCAATGCCGGCACCCAGTGGCTTTACACCCAGTGGGGTGCCATCCCCGTGGATCAGGAGCGCCCGGACATGGCCAGCCTCAAAACCATCATCCGCAAACTCAAAACTGGCAACCGGGTGCTCGTCTTCCCCGAAGGTGCCCGCACCTTCGACGGCAAAATCGGTGAGGCCGCCCCAGGCATCGGCCTCATCGCCGTGAAAACCGGTGCCGTCATCCAGCCCATCCGCATCTCAGGAGCCGATGACGCCCTGCCCCGCGGTGCCAAGCGCGTTCGTTTTGCCCGCCTCAGCGTCCACATCGGCAAACCCATCCGCCTCACCCCCGACGAACTCAAGGCCGCCAAAACCAAAGAAGACTACGAAATCATCGCCAAGCGCATCATGGCCGCCATTGCTGCGCTCTAACGAACAAACCATGGGCGCTGAGCGCGCCAAGCAGGCGGATCCGGCGGATGAATGAGCGCTGGCGGAAAATCCGCGCATCCTTCCAGACGCAATGCGGAGCGTGATGGCGCGAGTCTCGGCACGTTCAGGCTGAAACCGCACAGTCTGCATGACCCCACCCCCCACGATGTTTGTTTTTCGTCCCTGGCAGCATGCCGACTCGGCCAGCAACGCGTCGGCATGCGCGATCATCCTGCACGGCCAGGACGCTGGCACATGCGCTGAGCTCATCGATGAGATCGCCAACTATCTCAATGAATACGACGATGACGGTGACGGGCGATGGTTGCCCGCCAACCAAAAACTGATTGAAAAGATGGCGCGTGAGAGCCACCCGTATCGGTTGTTGAGCCACGCCGATGTCGGCGATCCTGATCGGGTTGACCTTGAGGCGGGATACCGCAAAACCCTCACGGGGCTCATCCAGCGTGGCCACGTGATCTTGCGCTCGCCTGTGGGGGCTCACGAACCATTAGGACTTTCCACCACCTTCCACGTCGGGGTCGGCTGCGCGCGCATGATTCCCGAAAAATGCCATTTGATCCTCGATCCTGATCTCATGGATCAAAAATGCATGGCTCATATCATCGGTGATGTTTTCCTCGAGTGGCACCATTGCGAGATGCGCCGTGGTTCCTCAATCCATGAAATCAAAAAAACCGCGCGCGAGGCATAACCAGGGCACGATCGTTCGGGCCAGCATCATCCTGACGCCCGCCATCCCAAGGCCGCGCTCACGGCAGTGGGCAAATTGATCGCTCCGGAGCCCCCGAGGCGCGTATCGATGTCTTCTAGGCGCTGAATCAAGGCGCGCACCTCGTGTCGAGCCGGCGAGCCACCGGCCGCCGCGCAAAAATGAGTGCGACAGCCGAAGGGCCGCCCGGCGTAGATGCCGCACCTGCCGGTGTGCGGGTGAAGCATAGGACAGCTTCCATCCGCCGGCAGAGCGAGCTCTTTTCGCCCGGCGGCACGCCATGCGCGGGCTGCCACCCACGCCTCACCACGGGTCAGATAGGGCGTGCGCCCGGTGAGCTTGAATCGACAGCAATCGGCCAGCGCCGGGCACTGTCGCTCTGACGGGCGGGCCTGCCACTCGTCGTAGATCTCGCGCACCTGGCGTGCAGCTTGTGCGAGATCAGGCTTGGGTTTCATGGGGGAAACAGCATTGAAAGATGCCAGAGCGGGGGTGCGGCGGGCATGGGATGATCGGCGATCAATTCGCGACTATGTTGAGCAGTTTGCCCGGAATAAAAACGATCTTGCGCACGGTCTTGCCGTCGGTGTGCTCCTTGACTTTCACGCTAAGAAGCGCGGCCGCCGTGACGGCTGCCTCATCGGCCGCCATCGTAAGGATCACGCGGTCGCGCAACTTGCCATTCACCTGAATGATGAACTCGATCTCGTTACGGATGAGCGCCGCACTATCGTAGGCCGGCCACGATTTTTCCGATAGCAGCGCGGGTGAGCCGCCCCTACCGCACGATGTGAGCAAGCGCTCGTGGATTTCCTCGGTCAGGTGTGGCGCGAACGGGTTGAGCACCGTGAGAAACTCGATGAACTCGTTGAGTGGGACGACGTCGGCCTGGGTGAAGGCGTTGGTGCAGATCATCATCTGAGAGATGGCGGTGTTGAAGCTGAGCTTCTCGATGTCCTCACCGACTTTCTTGATGGTTTCATGGACGACGCGACGCAGGGCAGCATCGGCGCACGGCACGGCCTGGATTTTTTGTGAGACCATCCATTGGCCGTCCTGTTCCTCGAAGGCGACGCGCCAGACGCGAGCGAGGAATCGAGACACGCCTTCGACGCCCTTCATTTGCCATGGTTTCACCTGTTCTAATGGGCCCATGAACATTTCGTAAAGCCGCAGGGCATCGGCACCATATTCGGAGACGACGTCGTCAGGGTTGACCACATTGCCGCGCGACTTGGACATTTTTTGGCCATCTTCGCCGAGAATGAGCCCTTGGTTGACAAGTTTTTGGAAGGGTTCGGGGGTGGTGACGTGGCCGAGATCAAATAACACCTTGTGCCAAAACCGGGCATAAAGCAGATGGAGCACGGCATGCTCGGTGCCGCCGACGTAGAGATCGACCATGCCGGGTTTGTCGCTGGTCCAGTAGGCTTGGGCATCGTGCGAGATGAAGCGATCGGTGTTGCCGGGATCGCAGTAGCGCAGGTAATACCAGCAGGAGCCGGCCCATTGCGGCATCGTGTTGGTTTCGCGCAACGAGCCATCAGGCAGCTCGACCCAACTGGTGGCTTTGCTCAAAATCGGCTCGGGCGTGCCAGTGGGCTTGTAATCATCTAACGGCGGAGCAAGCAGCGGCAGCTCGCTTTCTGGAATCGCGTGGTGCTGGCCGTCCATCCAGACGATAGGAAACGGCTCGCCCCAATACCGCTGCCGCGAGAACAACCAGTCGCGCAGCTTGTATTGGATGCGGCGCTTGCCAATGCCATTGGATTCCAGCCAGTCGATCATCATGGCCTTGGCCTCGGCGGTGGCCAGGCCGTCAAGGAACCCGGAGTGGCAGGCCACGCCAGGCGTGCAATCTGGGAGCGAGGGAGCCGCGCCCGCTTCTTCATGCCCGACCAGAAGAGCCACCTCACTTTGAATCGGATTCTCCTTGAGCGGTTTATCCCCAATGGGTTGCACCACCTTGATGATGGGCAGGCCGAAGCGGGTGGCAAACTCGAAATCGCGTTCATCGTGGGCGGGCACAGCCATGATGGCACCGGTGCCATAGCCCATCATGACGTAGTCGGCGATCCAGACGGGAATAGGTTCGCCATTGACCGGGTTGATGGCAAAGGCCCCCGTGAAAACCCCCGATTTATCCTTGTTGAGATCACCTCTATCCATGTCCGATTTCGAAACGCAGGATTGCTGGTAGGCTTGAACCGCCTGCTGTTGATCGGCCGTGGTCATGCCCGGCACATACGGGTGCTCCGGTGCTAACACCATGTATGTCGCTCCAAACAACGTGTCCGGCCGCGTCGTGAACACTTCTATTTCCCATTCGAAATTGGAAACCTCAAATCTCACCGTGGCTCCTTCGCTTCGACCAATCCAATTTTTTTGGAGTAATTTGATACCCTCTGGCCAATCGAGGGTGTCGAGTTCGTCGATGAGGCGTTGGGCGTAGGTGGTGATGCGCAGCATCCATTGGCGGAGCGGGCGGCGTTCGACGGTGTGGCCTTTGGATTTCCACTCTTCGACTTCCTCGTTAGCCAGCACGGTGCCGAGGTCGGGCGACCACCAGACCGGGGTGCTCGCGACATAGGCGAAGCGGACGTCGTCGATTTGCTCACGCGTCCATCCTTGGGCTTCGAGCTCGGCGACCGGTTTGGCCTTATTTTCCTTCTCGCAGAAATACGATCCATAGAGTTGGAGGAAAATCCACTGCGTCCACCGGACATACTCGGGGTCGGTCGTGGCAATTTCTCTATCCCAATCGTAGGCAAACCCAAGCGATTTGAGCTGACGTCGGAAATTCTCGATATTGGCGGCGGTGGTGATGGCTGGGTGTTGGCCGGTCTTGATGGCGTATTGCTCAGCAGGCAGGCCGAACGAATCGTAGCCCATCGGGTGGAGCACGTTATGGCCCGTCATGCGTTTGAAGCGCCCAATGATGTCGGTGGCGGTGTAGCCCTCCGGGTGGCCGACGTGCAACCCCGCTCCGCTCGGATAGGGAAACATGTCGAGCACGTAGTATTTCGGCTTGCTGCCATCGAAGCCATCGTCACCGGGTCCAGGCGTGCGAAACGTTTTTTGGGTTTCCCAGCGGGCCTGCCATTTGGGTTCAAAATCGCGGAAGGGGAATGGCTTGCGGGCGTCGGACATGGTCGTAATATGGGGGCGGACTGTGGCGTGCCACCCCGCGTTTGAAAAGAAAAACCCTGATGCCCCAAGCGAGCGAACTCACCAAAATGAAAAACGAGCCACCCGGGGCACGCGCCTCATGCGTCGCCCATGGCCAACGCCCGCATCGCCCGCCCTCCTCCCCATCGCGCTATTGCCATGCCTGACCCAACGCGCCATATATCGCCCGTTCAACGCCTCCGCCTCCATGACAACCCGCCCCATTCCGCTCACCCTGGCCGTGCTCGCTTGCCTATCAGGCACCGTACGCGCAGAGGATTTTTCCTTTGAAAAACTCAAAGAATCCGCGCGCGCCCTAGCCGCCACACCGTATGTGGCCCCCCATCAGACGCTCGATGATTTCTGGAAAAACCTCAGCTACGACGAACACCGCGACATCCGCTTCAAAATGGACGCTGGCCTCTGGGCCAAGGAACAACTGCCATTCTCCATCGACTTCTTCCACCCAGGATGGACAGCCAAAAAAATGGTCGCCCTCCACGAGGTGTTTGACGGGAAATCGACGCCGATTTCCTTCGATGCGAGTCTCTTCGACTATGGCAAACAAAAGGTTCCCGCCGCAACCCCACCACCCGATGGCTACGCCGGATGGCGAGCACGCTGCCACCTCAATTCCCCGAATTACATGGACGAATTCCTCGTCTTTCTCGGCGCGAGCTACCTGCGCGCCATCCCCGCCAACTCACCCTATGGCTTGTCGGCCCGCGGCCTCTCTCTCAACAGCGGCCTGCCGGGCGTCCCAGAAGAATTCCCCGACTTCACCACGTTCTTCCTCCAACGCCCGAAAATGGACGCCACTTCACTGAGCGCTTGGGCGATACTCGACGGCGAAAGCGTCGCCGGGGCCTATCAATTCACCATCACTCCGGGCCCGCAGACCGTCATGGACATCGAAGCGGAAATCACGCTGCGCCGCCCGGTCCAACAACTCGGACTGGTGCCGTTTTCATCGATGTTTTGGTTTGGCGAGGGCACCCACCCGCGGCCGTTTGACTTCCGCCCGGAAGTCCACGACAGCGACGGCCTGCTCATGGAATTGGAAAGCGGCAACCTCCACTATCGGCCGTTAGAGCACACTCAAAACCAATTCCGCCACTGCGTGTTCGCCATGGAAAACCCGCGCTCGTGGTCGCTGCTCCAGCGCGACAGACAGTTCGCGTCGTATCAGGATAGCGAAGCCCGCTACCACGACCGGCCCGGCGTGCGCGTGGAACCCATCACGGGATTCGAAAACGGCCAGATCCACCTCATTGAAATGCCAACTACCGATGAGACCAACGACAACGCCATCCTCTTCTGGGCCCCAAAACCCGCCCTGCAAGTCGGTAAGCCCTTCCGTTTCCACTACCGCCTCCACTGGCTGCGCGACCCTGCCCCCAGCGGACTGTTCGCCGTGCGCTCAACCCGTGTCGGCACCCCGGTGCAACGCCCAAACCAATTGCTCATGGCCATCGACTTCGCCAAACCACTCCAGCCAGAACCGAAAGTCGGCAACCCGAAATGGGACGACATCTCCACGCTGAAACCCGTCGTCACCCTCAACCAAAAATCCGTGAAACTCGTCCATGTCGGCCTATCCGACATGAGCATGGCCAACGTGGACGACCTGCCCGCCGGTCTAGGCCGCAGCCCAAACGTCCACATGCCCCAAGTGCTGCGCGCGTTCTTCGTCCTCGATCCGCCCGATGATGTCCGACACATCGATATGACCTGCGAACTCCAAGACGCCGCCGGTAAAGCCGTCTCCGAACGCTGGCTTTACCTCTGGATGCGCCCGAATTGAACGGCAAAATGTCTCCGCGGCCCCGCAGATGAACTCAGATGAAAGACACAGATAAAGACTGCGTTTTCATCCTCTTCATCTGCGTTCATCCTGTCCATCTGTGGTTGCATTCTTCTGATCTTTTGGAACTAAAATGACAGTATTGGGCATTCCGCCTCACGCATGAAACGATTCACGCTCTGTTAAATCGATGGTAGCAACCGCCTCTTCTTATCAGAGAGCTCCTCACTGCGATGACCACCCACGATAATCTTACTCCAAGTAGAGTTCGGAAGATCGTTCAGTTGTACGAAGTGATTCGCCTCGAGCGCGGATACAAAAACGGTTTTTTTCCCGATGATCTAACGAGAATATACGACAGTGGTTGCGTGTGTCAGTTCGTCGTAATCATCGGGTGTGAGGGTGCAAGCGTCGTCAACGCAACCCTCTCTTAAAGTTGTGAAATTCACCAACAGCATCTCGTCAGAATCCAGAGAAGGATCGAATAGAGGAACATGGATGTGACGCGGGTGCTCCATGCAGCGAAAAGCCATTCTCGGCGTGAGTTCCATGAGAGTATATCAGCTCACGAGTTCTTGAAGACGGCATTGGGCGCATAATTCAGCCTCAAAGTTCTCCATTTCTGCGGCTTGCCAGCCGAAAGATTCAGCGAGCTTGCGGGCACTAATATCTAAACTACCTCCTCTAGGATCAACCCATTCCTCACAATGCTGGTGCGTCCATCGAGCCAAATCCCATTGATTGTAATTTCCGAACTGCTGCCATACCTCTTCGAGAAGACGTAATTCAGATGGGGCAAGAGCATCGTATTCCTCAATTGGCTGATACGTCCCAACCATGTGGTTGGCTCGATCAGTGATCAATTGCTCCCATGGGCTGTTGCCTGCCATGGTTCCATCATTAATCAAATTGAGAACCTCACTGGTTATCGGCCCGTGCGGAAGGGAATAGAAAGAACCTCCCACAATAGGAGTCTTTCTTTTTTTCAGCGAGAGTCGGTCGGCTAGATAAATCAGCTTCACCAATTTGAGAATGGAAATTTCGCTGCCCTCGCGTGTAACAAAAAAATGGGCAGTTTGCGCAGCCTTGTGGATGTCAAATGGAGCTTTCATAGTTTAAAGTGCACGCGTTTGTATCGATGCCAAAACTTTAAAAAAAACGGGCCACGAGTCTTAGTCGCGGCCTAATGCCTTCACGCAGTTCGTAACAGTGTCGCGCGAAAGTTAGGCGCTCAGCTTGCAATCAGCAAGCTGATTTTAGCCGAAAACCTTCTTGCCTCACCGTGCTGCCCGATTTTGACTCATCAAATTCGTTCCCTTGCGCACTTCCTGAGAGGAAATTGTGGCTCTCGTGTCCTTGCCCCTGTGAGGTATCCCCAGCCCGAAGGATCTGAAGCGCGACAGAGTTTCTTGGGACGTTTGTGCTCACGGTAGAAGTCGGCGCGGTGGCGGCGCTCAAAGCCTTTGGTGAGACCGCAGGGCTCCCGACGACAGAGGGACCTGAATGGCGCTATCATCGTCCCGCTATCATCATTCCAATCCCAACGGGATTGCGTCCTCCAGCCCAGGGTTGCTCGGCACGAGCTACCCTGGGGCCAACGCCCACGCCCGAGGCGAACGCATCCACCTCAAATGACCGAACTACCGATTATTACCATTTGGTGCGATTTCGGTAATTCGCTTGCCGTCACGACACCGCATTGCCATGAAAGCCCCCGAAATCGCCCCGCCATTCGAAGAAATCCTTGAAAAACTGGGAATTGAAGCGCGTGCCCGCGTGTGGAGCACGCTCGTGCCGGATGACTACCGGCATTGGGATGAACTGAAACACCGCGCTCCGCCGGAAGGCATGAACCGGGATGAATGGTGGTGCGCCCTGAAAATCCGCCGCGTGCCAGGCATGAAGATTGTTCCGCTGCACGACAGAAAAGGCGAACCATTCCGGTTTTCCATACCCGATACGATCGCCAAGCAGTTGCATGAGATCGACCTCGGTGCCGGTGGCCGCATCGGGCTGCCCGAACCGGTGACCAACCCCGACACCCGTGACCAGTATTTGATCCGCTCGCTGATGGATGAGGCCATCACCTCCAGCAGGCATTGATCGGTCACGCGATCCGCCACACCGGCGCTACCTATACGGTCGAGGGGCACCAGCGCAGTCACGACAGCGCGTATGACACCGCTCGAAAGGACCTGTTGGGACTGGTTGAAGAGGGCTTGCTCGAACAGCGCAAGAGCGGCCGCAAGATGGTCTTCTATCAGTCCTCCGGCCTGCAACAATCCATCCGTGATGGCCAGGCAATCTCCTGCATTCGGATTCCGTGATCCGCCAACTCGTCAACGGCAGCGACCCGGCAGACTGGCAGCAGGTGGAAGTCCTCGCCTGGCCCTATCAGTTCTATATCTCGGAAAAGAAGGACGCCGTCACGGCCCGCAAGAGCGCCGTGCCCACGGAGGACATTCCCGCCGTCACCCAGCTTTTCACCCCACACTGGATCGTCCGCTACCTAGTGGAAAATCCGCTCGGTCGACTCTGGCTACTCAATCGACCGAACTCCCGGCTCCGCCAGCACATGCCGTATTACATCGCGGACGCCGCAAATTTCGATGGAACATCGTCCTCTTCCAATCCCGACGGGATTGCGACCTCCAGCCCAGGGTTGCCCGGCACGGGCTACCCTGGGTCCGATGCCACCACGGATTCCAACCCCAACGGGGTTGCGTCCTTGCGGAAAACGACGCGCGCATCCGCAACCCCGTTGGGGTTGATAATGAATTAAAACCCGAGCCCCAGGGTAGCTCGTTCCTCGCAACCCTGGGCTTTGGGCCAAAATCCCTTCAGGATTCCAAGACCTCCGGCGGAAAGCCCGGCGGCTCGCCCGTGCCGACGCCCGCCGCTACATGGCCGCCTTTCTCTCATACTCCGTCGGCTGCATGATGGGGAGGTTTTCGCTGGATGCGCCGGGTCTGATATTGGCGAACGCTGGAGATACGGTGGAGGATTACGTCCGCATCGTTGCTGAGAAACGGGCCACCAATCCCAACGGGATTGCGTCCTCCAGCCCAGGGTTGCTCGGCACGAGCTACCCTGGGTCCAACGCCCCGCCGGAAACCAACCCCAACGGGGTTGAAACCATTTCGGATGCGCAGCGCCATTCGGGATCTCTTGTCAGATCATCCTGTGAAATCGGCGTCTTCCCCCTAAGAGGATTCGGCAGGATGCCCAATCCTGCCGCCAGGATGGCGACGCTCCCCGAAGAAAAACTGAAGAAGGAGCGCCCTAAGTTCAGCGACCTCACCGCGCCGAAGCGCCAGTCGAGCGGAGCCGCCCGCCGGACGACGAGGGGAACGAGCATCAGGTCTGGTTTCGCGGGGAGCCCCGCGACGGGCAACTGGAATAATTCTTGATATTGGGATAAGCGGTTTTAAGTTCCCGCCGAGATGGTCAACAAAGCGCAGTTACCCGCACCCGACTCCGAGATCCCGGATGAGATCTCAGGGCTGCGCATGACGCGCCAACGCCAGCACATCTACCGGATTCTCATTGAGCACCG
>JBDLWH010000153.1:0-5385 GCA_039804325.1 Verrucomicrobiota bacterium | reverse complement strand
GCCGTCGAGTATGATTGTTGTCCACCGACGCAGTTACGGCCGACTCTGGAGACCCAGCGGATCGAGGGGCTCTTTTTTGCAGGGCAAATCAATGGGACATCTGGGTATGAGGAGGCCGCAGGGCAGGGGCTTTTGGCGGGGACGAATGCTGCGCTTAAAGCGTTAGGAAAACCTGCGTTTGTGTTAGGGCGTAACGAAGCCTATCTAGGAGTGATGGTGGACGATTTGGTCACGCGTGGTTGTACTGAGCCGTATCGGATGTTCACGAGTCGTGCAGAATACCGGTTACTATTGAGGCAAGACAATGCGGACCTTCGGCTTACCTCGCGAGCGGCGGCCATTGGGCTTGTTCGGGGCGAAAGGGCAGATCGGGTGGAGCGCAAGCGCATCTCCATGGAGGCGGCAGACCGGTGGGTTCGACAAGCGGTTCATGAAGGATTGAAGTTGGATCAATGGTTGCGACGCAGCGAAAACTCGTGGGAAATCCTTCCGGACCATCTGCGCCATGAGGTTCCTTCCGAGCTTTGGCCATCGATCGAGACTGATTTCAAATATGAAGGTCATTTAAGCCGTCAGAAGTTACAGATTGAGCGCATGGTGCGCCAAGAAAGCCGGCGCATTCCGGGAAACCTGGATTACATGGCGTTACGCGGACTCAAGAATGAGGCCCAGAGTCGGTTTTCGGATGTTCGACCCGCAACATTAGGTCAGGCTGGGCGCATTCCAGGCATCACTCCCGCCGATATTGCGATGCTCGCAGTTTGGTTGGAAAAACTCGAACGTGAAGCATCGCTTCATCGGATTTCCTCAACGCTCGGCCACCAAGTCGTACCCGCTCCAGTCACCGATGGTGATGTCGGCGAATTGACCGACGGGCAGGGATTCGTCCACGATGACTGATCCATCGATTTCCGGTGCGTCCCACTGGGTGCGCGCAATCCCGGCGTGCTCGACAAGCACGCGTACGGGCTTGCCGACTTGTGCTTGATTCGTCTCGCCAGCGATGCGCTGGAGCTCGGCCATGGCGCGTGACCAACGGCTCTTGCGGGTCATGTGGTGGAGTTGATTACTCATCTGATAGGCGCGCGTGCCTTCTTCCTTTGAGTATTGAAACACGCCTGCACGCTCGAAGCGGAATTCACGGATAAACTCTAGCAGCTCCGTGAAGTCGTCCTCAGTTTCGCCCGGGAAACCTACGATAAATGTAGTACGAATGCCGAGTCCTGGGATTCCGGCCCGCATACGGCGTATGAGGTCGCGGATAAAATCGCCACTCGTCACGCGTTTCATGGCGGTGAGCATGGGGTTAGAGATGTGTTGGAGCGGGATATCGACGTATTTTGCCACCTTGTCGCACTGCGCGATGGTTTGAATGAGTTCGTCTGACCAATGAGCGGGGTGGGTGTAGAGCAGGCGGACCCAGAAATCGCCATGGATTTGGTTGATTTGGCGAAGCAGAGTGCAGAGGGATTCTCCTCTGGACGAATCGATGGGCGAGCCCGGTTTTGGGCGATCTCCCAGCCAATGGTCCATGCCGAAATAGGTGGTGTCTTGGGAGATGAGGTTGATTTCTTTGACGCCGGATTTCACAAGCGCTTCGACTTCCATAACCACCGACTGCTGGGTGCGCGATCGATGGCGGCCACGAATTTGCGGAATCACGCAAAAAGAACAAGTGTGGTTGCACCCCTCCGCGATTTTCACATAGGCATAATGGTCCGGCGTGAGGCGAAACCGGGGCGTCATGTAGTCTGGCACGTATTGCGGCTTGAGCGTCACAAAATCCCGCGGATCGTCTGTGGCGGCTGGGCCTTCGGTTTTGGCAACCTCGGCGTCATTTTTCTTACCTAACAGGTGCTCGATGATGGGGGCGACTTTAGTGATTTGATCAAGGCCGATAAAGGCGTCCACTTCGGGCATGATGCCGGGGAGATCTGCGGCGAAGCGTTGCGAGAGGCATCCTGCGACGATGATTTTCTGGCGTTGGCGGTCGGGGTCTGCGCTGCGGTCCTTCACGGCTCCAAAAACCGCGTCGATGGATTCCTTTTTGGCCAGGTCGATAAACGAGCAGGTATTGACGATGAGGACGTCGGCGAGTTCGGGATCGGGGGTGAGCACCATGCCCGCTTGGGCGAGGTGACCTATCATGACTTCGGAGTCGATGAGGTTTTTGGCGCAACCTAATGAGATAAGACCGACGGTGATGGACATAAGAAGAAAAGGTTCAGTGATGGCTGGTGAGGGAGAAACGCACTTTCTGATCCCTGATGAACGGTCACTCGCTCAATACTGCGGCGGCAAAATGAGCTCATCGCCCACTGTTGGCTGAACCGGCCCGAACCCGGCAAGCGGAGAGGCGATCCCCCCGTCTGCCGAAACTTCCGTCACCTTGAGCTGGCCGAGAATACCGGTTTTGCGGCGTATAGCCAGGATGGTGCCGACCTGTACTTGTTCGGGCATGGCGATCTCAAAGGTGATGAAGCCACCGTATTTGGTGTCTTCGACGTATTCTTTGACACGTCCGATCAGCAGCGCATCTCCAATCATGCGAGCACGACGGAGTTCCTTATCGCTTTTTTCAATATCGCGTTGACTGAGCAATCCTTCTTCGTCCTGGGCGACTTTGGCGTCACGCTTGGTTTTCTCCTTGGCCGATCCCAGCTCTTGAAGCGCGGTTTTGTTCGCTTCGAGTTGGGCTTTCATGGCCTCAATCTCTGCCGCATCGGATGTTGGTGCGGCTTTGAGTTGTTGGATTTGCTTTTCTAGCAACAACTTATCTTGTTCTTGTCGCAACTCCGCCACTTGTTTTTTGAGCCGGTCGAGTTCATCGGGTGTGGCGTCTTTCATGCCGCGGTTCATGCCTTGCCAAGACATCGCAAGTGCGCCCAGAAGCAATGCTACCGTGGCGACAAGCAGAAGTTTCATCGTGTTCATGGGCGTGACGGTGGATGTGATGACCCCCGATGTCAACGCGGCACAAACCGCCGTTTGAAACCTGCGCGTAGCCTCGTGAAAAGCGGGGATGTCCACGGTTCGGCAAGCCTTTTGGCAAACGGTGATAGGGCGCAGAGCAGGTCAGGTTGCGCTTGCCTCACTGCGCATCGCGTCATCATTCGCGCCGCCCTTGCAGTTTTGGATCGGGGTGTTTATGAGATGACCATGGCCCTGCGCACCAAGGATTTTGACTACCACTTACCCGACGAGCTCATCGCCGCTCGGCCATTGCCCGAGCGCGCCGCATCGCGGATGTTAGTCGTCCATCGCCATTCCGGGCTGATCGAACACCGGATGTTCCGCGAATTTCCTGAGTTTTTGGAGACAAACGATTTGTTAGTTCTGAACGATACCAAAGTTCTACCAGCGCGGGTGATTTCCGATGACGGGAAAATCGAGGTGTTATGCCTAGACCGGCATTCGCCAGTCGAGTGGCGTTGTCTTGTGCGCCCGGGCAAGCGCATGAAGCACGGGCGCTCGCTCGTTGTGGGTGGAATTTGTGGCACGGTGACGGCGGTTTTCGATAACGGAGATCGCTTAATCCACTGGAATGCTCCCGTGGATCTGCACCTCCACGGGCACCTCGCGCTCCCCCACTATATGGGCCGCTCCGATGAACCCGCCGATCACGAACGCTATCAAACCGTCTTTGCACGCCATGAGGGTGCCATCGCTGCCCCAACGGCTGGCCTGCATTTCACACCAGAAATGTTAGCGCTACTGCCCCACGCGTTTCTCACCTTGCACGTGGGCGTGGGCACGTTTCGCCCGGTGAGCGCCGAGGTGGTGGCTGATCACATCATGCATTCGGAAAAATTCGCCTTGAGCGCGGCCACCGCGAGTCGAGTGAATGCGGCGCGCCGGGTGGTAGCGGTTGGGACAACCGTGACGCGCGTCTTAGAAGCTATCGCATTGCAGGATGCGTCGTGCGCATTGAGCATCAATGAGGTCGATCATGTCGGTGAGACCGATATCTTCATCTATCCGCGCTATGACTTCCGCGTGGTGAGTGGCTTGCTGACGAATTTCCACTTGCCTCAGAGCACGTTACTCATGTTAGTGAGCGCGCTCGCTGGCCAGGAGTTGATCATGGAAGCATACCGCCAGGCCGTCGCGCAACGCTATCGATTTTTTAGTTACGGCGACTGTATGCTTGTGATTTGAAAGATCCCGTGTCTGATGGGTTTTTTTAACCGCCCATGAAAGTTGCCTATCCTATTCACTGTCTAGCTGCATTGCTTTGCGTCGGCATTCTACCCGCCGCGCAACCCGCCGCAGATCCTGTCATCCCTGACTATTCCCAGAGCGAGCGCTCGGAGGTTCCTGACGAGTTCAAATTTCGCGTCGAGGATCTTTTTGTGAACGAAGCCGCCTGGAGGACGGAATTTGATGCCTTTGCCAAGCTTGTTGCCTCGGTGGATCAGATCGACAAGGATTGGACGCGCACGCCGTCGCAAGTCGCGGATATGTTAGACCTCATCGGTGGCATCAACGAGCGCGGCGAACGCCTCGCATCTTACGCCAATTTGCGCGGTGACATGGAGCTCGCTAACCCGGTATTTGCCAAGATGCAGGCGGAATTTAAGAGCGTCGCCGTCGATTTTGGTGCTAAAACCACTTTTGTTACGCCGGATATTCTCAAGCTTGGTCAGGAGAAAGTAAGCGCCTATCTCGTGCAAGAACCGCGCCTCGCGCGCTATCGGTTCCCGCTAGAAAGAATTCTGCGCAACAAGGACCACTCGCTTTCCGAAGCTGAGGCTTCCATCGTCGCCCAGGTGCAATTGTTCACCGATACCGCGCCGAAGGTCTCCGGGTTGCTTAATGACGTGGATATCCCACCCGCTGAAGTGACCATGGCTGATGGCTCAAAGGCCGTTCTCAATACCTATAATTTCCTCAAATACCGGCAAAGCAAAAACCCATCCGACCGCCGTGTCGTCGCAGAAGCCTACTGGAACAATCTCCGGAAATATGAAAATTCCTTTGCGGCCCTGTTGGATGGGGAAATGAAAAAACAGGTTGCCTTCGCGCGCATCCATAAGTTTTCTAATTGTCTAGAAGCCACGCTTTTTGAGAACAATATCGATCCAGATGTCTATCGAAATGTGATCAAAACAGTGCGCGCCAACCTCACTCCATTGCATCGCTTCTTCAAACTGAAACAGCGCATGCTCGGGCTGAAGGAATTGCGTTACTATGATGTGTATGCTCATGCCACCAAAAGTATCGAAAAACCATATAGCTATCAGGAAAGTCAGAAGCTCATTGTGGCAGCCATGGCTCCGCTCGGTGCGGATTACGCCAAGGGATTGAAGCGTGCATTTGATGAGCGTTGGATTGATCTCTATCCCAATAAGGGCAAACAGAGCGGTGGATACAGCGCTGGAGTGT
>JBDLWH010000152.1:0-2968 GCA_039804325.1 Verrucomicrobiota bacterium | reverse complement strand
GCGCAGCGAAGCGGCCACGTTTTCGGGTGGTGGCACCAGGCGGCTTGGTGATGGGAGAGGAAAAATTGCGGTCACGGGTGTTGATCCGGCTTGATCAATGGGCATGGGCGAGGCATTGAGATGGCGTGACGCGAGACCTATCAGCCCATCCGGCGTGGCAGGAAGTGGATCTGGGGCATCCGCTTCCGGATTGCGCACACGCATGCTCGGTGTGCTTGCCGACCTGGGATGCCGTGATCGGTTACGAGGAAGGCCGGGAGAAAATTCTCAAGCGCTTGCGTTCTGGATACCCGAGGTTTTTCAAGCATCCCACAGTGGAGCGCCTATTTGACAACGCGAAGGCGGAGGTGGCAGGGGATAATGAAGAGGTGCTCATTCTGCCGACGCGCATGTCCGTGCAACGTGCGCACCGCTGGGTCGAGCGTCGCGCGGAAACCGCGGTGCGCATCACGAGTTACCACGGGTTGCAGGTTCTCATCGTCCCTCTCAAGGCAAAACCGCAAGCCGATGCCTATTGGCGCTTTGCGGGTGAGGTCATCAGCAGTCGCCAAGCCCAGGATGTACTCGATGGCAAAGCGCGCGACGGGTCGAAGTCCCACCTTATTGCGCGGGCATTGGCAAAATTCACGGGGACCACAGCGGAGAACACGTTTATTTTTTCGAGTGGGATGGCCGCTGGGACCTCGGTGTTGCGCGCCCTGCCCGGGATGCGTGAAGGCAAAAAGACGCTGCAATTGGGGTTCCCCTACGTCGATTCCTTGAAAGTTCAGGAATTGTTTGGCCACGGGGTTGTCTATCTCAACGATGCCACGGGCGAGTCGTTCGATGAAGCGCTCATGCGCATTCGTCAGGGTGAGTTCGCCGGGGTGTGTACCGAAGCGCCGAGCAACCCACTGCTCTCCACGGTGGATTTGGCGCGTGTCGCGCAGGCGTGTGCCGACGGAGCCACGCCGTTTGTGGTGGACGATTCTGCGACGGGATCGTTCAACGTGGATGTCATGCGATTTGCTGATGTGGCCACCAGCAGCTTGACCAAATGGATTTCAGGCGAGGGGGATGTCATGGCGGGATTAGCGGCGGTGAGGGCAGATTCGCCGATGGCCGCCACGTTGCGAGAATCGCTGGCCGTGGATGCCACGGAGAGCGCCCCCTTGTATATCGGTGACGCCGAAATCCTGCTTTCCAATCTCAAGGGTTACGCCAAACGCATGAAGACGATCAATGCCAACGGCTTGCAACTCGCCGCTTGGCTCGCAGATCATCCTGCGGTGGCCCAGGTTTGGCACCCATCGCTCACATCCACTGCCCATTACGATGCCATCCGCCGCCATGACGGCGGCTACGGTGGCCTGCTTTCCTTTGTGCTTAAATCGCTCAAAAAAACGCCGAAAGTCTATGACTCGTTGCGTTTGAGCAAGGGTCCGAGTTTCGGCACGCCCTTCACGATGGTCTGCCCGTACACGATGTTAGCCCATTATCACGAACTGGAATGGGCAGAAGCATGCGGCGTTCCCCCTCAAATTCTGCGTGTTTCTTGTGGGCTCGAGCCAATCGACATCCTGATTGCTGCGTTTGACGAGGCGCTCTCATACGCCTGAGAAACCATACTGCCACATCCCGCTCATGGGGGTTGCCCCCCCCGCCAACCATACCCGTCCATCTATTCCGTGACCTCCTTCATCGGGGGGGGCGGTTTGCACTCCAACGATTCTCACGCCCGCATTCATGAAATCCCCCTCACTCATCGTTGCCGCTTCGCTCGTTCTTGGTGCCTGCACCCTCGGCCCGGATTTCCAACGCCCTGCCATTTTCGGCGGCACGACATGGAAAGAATCCCAGGTGACATCGCGCGCGCGCCTGCCAGACACTTGGTGGTGTCTCTTCGGTGATCGCGAACTCACAGGTCTCATCCAACGCGCGTTGTCCGCTAACTACGATCTCTCTGCCGCTAGCGCCCGCGTTCAAACTTCTCGCGCCTTGATCGGTGTGGATCGCGCTCGATGGTTTCCCACCTTGAGCCTCAACGGCAAGGGTGGCATCGCCCGCGCGTCCCAAGACGCTACCGCCTCTCAACTGCCACCTGGCATCTCCATCGACCTCGAATCCCAACGCTACCGCGGCACCTTCGACCTCTCCTACGACCCGGACCTCTGGGGCCGTAACAAACGCCTCGTTCAAGCCGCCACCGCCCAAGCCGAGGCCAGCGAGGCGCTCCTAGATGCTCAACGCCTCGGCGTCGCCACCGAAGTTGCTCGCCAGTATTTCCTGCTTGGCGGCCTCGACGCCCAGGAAACCGTGCTCCTAGAAACCATCCGCACCCGCCAAAGCACCCTCGAAATTCAAAAAAGCAAAGCCGACGCGGGACTCATCGACGGGCTATCCACCAGTCAGGCCTGCACCGAATTGGAACTCGCCCGTAATGACCTGGCCGTGGTCCAGCGCCAGCGTGGCTCGGCAGAGCACGCCTTGGCCGTACTTTGCGCCAAAAGCCCGTCGGAGTTCTCGCTGCCGCGTCGCAAACCTGCCGCGCCCTTGCCCACACTGCTTGCCTCACCTCCGGCTCAGGTGCTCGCTCGCCGCCCGGATGTGCGCGCCGCCGAGCAAGTCCTGCGCGCTTTCACTGCCCGCATCGGCGTGGCCGAAGCCGCGTTCTATCCAAGTTTTACTCTCGGCACGGGTGCGGGTCTGGAGGCCGCGGATGTGAAAAACTTCCTTGATTGGGAAAATCGCGTGCTCTCGTTGGGCGCTGGCGTCGCGGCCCCCATCATCGATGGCGGGGCGAACAAGGCGAACTATCAGGCTGCCCTGAGTCGTCGCGACGAGGCGCTCGCCGCTTACCGCAACTCGTTGTTAGTGGCCTTGCGTGAAGTTGAGGATTGCTTGGCCGATCTCAAAGGTCTTGCCCGGTCCCGCGCCGCCCTTGAGCGGGCTCTCACCAGCGCCCAAGAAACCCTGCGTCTCTCCCAAG
>JBDLWH010000151.1:0-2510 GCA_039804325.1 Verrucomicrobiota bacterium | reverse complement strand
CCACCACGATCACGGTTTCATAAAGCGAGAACCCCGCCAGAAACCCCCAGCCAAAAAAGCGGGCTGCGTTTCAATCGGCTTCCGCCTGGCAAAGAAAAGGCCCGCCATCCGGCGGACCTTTTCCATTTCAATATCGTGACGCCAATTTCAAAACGGAAGCAATGGCATAAACTTGGTTTTGGAAGTGTCAACCTTCACATGGCCGGGGAAGGTGCCCTCTGCCACTTTCACGTAGGGGCGGCGGCGGGTTCGGCGCAAGCTATGCCGTTAGAATCACATTTCACCTACTAATTCAGCGAAAGATGATCATTTTTTAGCCTCTTTGTTGAGGCATCATAAATGCGAGCAGTGATGCGAGGCGATTGCGCAGATCGGGGCGGGCAACGATGGCGTCGATCAACCCGTGCTCGAGCATGAACTCCGCAGTTTGAAACCCGGGGGGAAGATTTTGATGCGTCGTTTCCTTCACCACGCGGGGTCCAGCAAACCCGATCATGCTTTTTGGTTCGGCGAGGTTGACGTCGCCGATGGTGGCAAACGAGGCGGTCACCCCGCCAGTGGTCGGGTGGGTGAGGAGTGAGATGTACGGCAGTCTGGCCTCGGCGAGGCGGGCGAGAGCGCCGCAGGTTTTGGCCATTTGCATGAGTGAGAGCATCCCTTCCTGCATGCGTGCGCCCGACGATGCGGAAACGATGATCACCCCACGTTTTTCGGCGATGCCACACTCGATGGCCCGCGTGATTTTTTCGCCCACCACCGAGCCCATCGAACCCGCAAAAAACTTAAAATCCATCACGGCGATCATCGCGCGCTGGCCCCCTATGCTCAATCGCCCGGTCACCACGGCGTCGTTGAGACCGGTTTTTTCCCGGAGAATGGCGGTTTTCTCTGAGTAGCCATGGAATCCGAGTGGGTTGGCCGACACGAGTCCCGCGTCGATTTCCTCGTAAGTCCCCGGGTCGGCGAGCATGATGATGCGCTGGCGGGCATCGATTTGGAAGTGGTGGCCGCATGGGAGGCAGACATGGAGATTTTGGGTGAGTTCGAGATCGTGAATCATGACGCCACAATCGGGACATTTGTTCCAACAGCTATCTGATGAGACTTCACGGCGGTCGAAACTCTGTAGGCGGGGTTTGCTGAAAATGCCCATGATATTGGTGTGGGATGGTCGGGGTTGTGGATGACGTCGGGTGGCGAGCCGTTCCCCGGCATCGTGGCACCCGGGGAATCGCCATGGCCAATCTAGCCACGCCTGAGGCTGCCGACAATCCTGATTCTTCCAGCCTGGTTCTCGTGTCGGGCTTTCTCCTTGTCCCGACCTCGACATCAGGTAATCTGTCGGCGCGCATCGGAGGCAGCTCCCGCATCTCATCGACCCGTCAGAGGTTAGCCCTCGGTGATGCGGAGCGGCCATGGGTGCCATCGCCACCTCAATCTATCGGATTTCCACCAAACTACCCGCGCGGTTCCCCCAACCATAGCCCACCATGGAATCGAATACTCTCGTCGATCACGGCCCGCCCGTGCGCCAGTTCTCCGTCATGTTGCCCAACCGTGCCGGCGCGCTCGCCGCCATGAGCAAGTTGCTGCGCGCCTCGGGCATCGAGATTATTGGCCTGAGCATGCAGGACTCCCGCGACGCCACGGTCGCGCGCCTTGTGGTTTCTGCCCCAGAGGCGGCCGAACAAATTTTCATGGAGAAAGGGATTCCCTACGCGACTTGTGAGCTTGTGGTGTGTGCGTTGCGAGAATCCGGCCCGGGTCTTGTTCATTGCCTCGAAACCCTGATGATCGCCGAAACCAATATCGATTTCGCCTACGCCCTGCTGCCCACCTCGGGCGGATGTCCCATGCTCGCGATGCACGTCGAGGATTACGAATTCGCAACGTCCATTCTCCATCAGAGCGGGTTCAAATTGCTCTATCAGAATGACGTCAGCCGCTGACCGGCGGCGGGCGTTGTTGGCCTGATGAGGAAAAAAGCAATCGGCACACGGGTGATCTGCGGATGGGTTTCGCGCCGCATCTTCAGTCGTGGCCCGCAAAGACGCGGGCGGCGACTTGCCGCAATCCGTCGAGCGTGAGCTCCGCGTCCACCATGTCGATCTCTGGCACGCCCCGGGCGATCAATGCGGCGTCACCGCCCGTGGCGATGGTGCGCGCGTGCCCGGCAAGCTCGCTGCGGATGCGCTGGATGATTTCCTTGACCAACCCGCGATAACCAAAAACCGCACCAGCCTGCATCGCGTGAACCGTGGATTTACCAATCGCCGAGGCCGGTTCGATCAGTTCGATGCGCGGAAGCAGCGCGGTGTGCTGCGGCAGATACCCGGCGATGGCCCCAAGCCCCGGCGCGATGACCCCGCCGCAATACGCGGGCAAATCGGAGATGACGTCGAAGGTCACGGCCGTGCCAAAGTCGATCACGATGGCTGGCGCGCCGT
The DNA here is from genome assembly GCA_039804325.1 of Verrucomicrobiota bacterium. Taxonomy (GTDB): domain Bacteria; phylum Verrucomicrobiota; class Verrucomicrobiia; order Verrucomicrobiales; family Akkermansiaceae; genus Luteolibacter. The sequence continues at coordinate 63 of JBDLWH010000151.1, read as the reverse complement.
GGCGCGTCATCACTCCGGCCGCGTTGGCCAGCCGGTCCGCACCGATTTGAGCGGGCGTCGGGT
>JBDLWH010000150.1:0-4498 GCA_039804325.1 Verrucomicrobiota bacterium | reverse complement strand
ATCTCACATTAAAAACCCGTTTTCTTCATGCATTCCACATCATTGATTCGTCATACCCGTTTTGCTTTTGCGGGGCTTTTCTGGGGAACACTGCTGTTGCTAGAGCCAGGAGTGGCATCCGGCCAGGTGGTCATCAACGAGGTCTTGGCCTACAACCGAAACACTGCCGTGAACCCTGACTATTGTCCCGACTTCGTTGAACTCCGAAACAACGGCAACGCTGAGGTGGATCTCAGCAATTATTTTCTATCGGATGATGTGGCCGCGCCCAACAAATATAAGATTCCAGCTAACACAAAAATCGCTGCTAACCGTTATCTGTTGGTTTGTTGTGATAGTGAGAAGAGTCAGTCATTTCTTCATACTGGCTTTGGTCTTAACAGCGAAGGCGACCAGATCCAGCTGCTCAACGGAGCGACCCTAGTTGATAGCCTAGCATTCGGCCCGCAGGCACCGGATGTTTCTCTCGGCCGCATCGTCGATGGCACGGGCACTTGGCAAGCGAACACCCCGACCCCGAAAAATACGAACACCGCCAAAACATTGGGCGCGGTGAGCAATCTACGCGTCAACGAGTGGATGGCCAAGCCGGCTTATGGCGACGATTGGTTTGAAATTTACAATGCCGACAGCAACCCGGTGGCACTAGCCGGCCTCTATCTGAGCGACAACCCCACCAACCTGAAACTCACTCAAATTCCGCCGCTCTCGTTCATTGCGGGCAAAGGGTGCGCGCGCTTCTGGGCCGACGACCTCATCGGGGGCAGCCATTGCAGTTTTAAACTCAGCGATAAAAGTGATAACATCATGCTCACTGCGTCTAACGGAACAACCCCCTTGGACACCATCAGCTTCAGCACGCAAGTCATTGATGTTTCCCAGGGATGGCTACCTGATGGAGGAGAAACGAAAGTCGCGTTCACGTCGCAGAGCGCCTCGCCGGGTTATGGCAACTGGGCGACGGCCACCGTGTGTATCAACGAAGTTTTGGCGAATGCCGGCTCGCACTTTGAGGATGCCATCGAACTCCACAACCCGACGGGCAGCGCCGTGAACATCGGCGGATGGTGGCTGAGCGATGATGTTTTTAATCGCAAGAAATATCAAATCCCCGCCGGAACCATCGTGCAAGCCGGCGGCTATAAGGTGATTTATGCGAAACAGATGGAGCTTAATGGGGCGCAGCCGTTCGTGCTGAGCGCCCTAGGCGACGAAGTCATTCTATCCGCCGTCGATAACAGTGGCGCGCTCACCGGATACTCGTCGTTTGTCCGTTTCGGGACCGCAGCAGAAAATGTTTCGTTCGGCCGGGTGGCGGCCACGGGGCTCAACGCAAGTTCCGGTGGCGCGGAGTTTTGGCCTCAGTCGGCGCATACCTTTGGTAAGGACAATCCAGCCAGCGGCGAGGATTTTCGCACTGGCACTGGCGCGACGAATGCCTCGCCCAAGATCGGACCGGTGACCATCAATGAGATCATGTTTCACCCGGTCGATCTTCTGAATAATGCCATTCCTCCGGTTCTTGCGGACAATACCCGCGATGAGTTCGTGGAAATCAGCAACCTCACCAACAGTGCGCAAAACCTCGGTGGCTGGCGTCTCAAGGGAGATACGGAATTCATTTTTCCTGCGAACACCTCGTTGAGCGCTTACGGCTATCTGCTCGTAGTGAGCTTTAATCCCACCGACGCCGTGACCTTGGCCGCCTTCCGCAGCGCCTATGGGCTAGCGGCGAACGTTCCCGTGTTGGGTCCCTATTCGCAGAAACTATCCAATAGCACCGGCAGCGTCGAGATCGCCTATCCGACCACGGTGGCCTCCACCTCGACGTTTATCAATATGGATAAGGTCGAGTATCGCGACATTTTGCCATGGCCTATCGCCACGGATGGCAATGGCCAATCGCTCCAGCGCTTGAGCAGCTCGCGCATCGGCAATACCGCGGCTAATTGGGGAGGCGCAACGCCCACGCCCGGCGCGAAAAACGCGGGGGCCGACGCACTGACCCAACTCAGATGGGACGAGGTGCCCACTAAAGTGTATGCAAATCATCCGTTTGCCGTGCGCCTGACGGTGCGTGATTTGGACGGCTTGGTGGTGAACACCCTGAATGGCAACGTCACGGCCACCTCCACACCGCCAACTCTAACGCCAGCGAGCTTGACTCTCACCAAGGGTGAGTTTATCGGATACGTGGCGCTCAACCAGGTGGCGTCCACGACTCTAACGGCTAACGACGGTGGGGGCAATTCGGTAACCTCCCCGCCGATCACGGTGCTCGATGGCACCGACAGCGATGGCGACGGCATGCCCGATGTCTGGGAGACGACCAACGAACTGAGCGTCGGAACTAACGATGCGGCACTCGACAAAGATGGCGATGGCATCGGCAACGCCGCCGAATGGATCGCTGGGACTAAGCCGCTGTCAGCATCGTCTCGCCTAACAATCACTTCGAGCATCCTCGACGCAGCCAAATCCTCCTTTACCATCAGCTTCCCCGGCGTGGGCGGAAAACTCTATCGTATCTGCACGAGCCCCGATCTCAAAGCATGGACGCCCGTGCCACCATGGATTTTCCCGGTGACCGGCGGCCTTCAGACCGTCACGCTCCCGGCCTCGGGAAACCATGGGTTCGTGCGCGTCGAAATCGTACCGTCGTTCTGAGCGCATCCCTCAAAGGTCTCGCCCCCCCCCACATCCTGCGCCCCCCACGATAAATTCCGCTTGAACTTAGCGGCCCAGCCCGGCAACCTCCCCCACTTTTTGCTCGTTAGAGCGAGGAAATCGCATAGCGACTATGAAAGGCGTTGATCACAGTCACCCACTCGACAGCCCCGCTGAACTCTCGTTCCCGACGCCCCCACCCATGTCCGGAGCGACTCACGATGCGCATTCACACGCCCCAGCAATGCCACAAACTCAGAGCAACGCAAAACGTGAGTGGCGCGTAATCTATCAAAAAAAACCGTCCTTCATAGAGCGATGGTTCGGACAGAATCAGGACATCGAATCGCTTCGCGGCAACACCGAAACCCAAATCGACCGCTACGAGATGAAGTATCTCGTCCATTCCCATCTGGTGCCCGATGTGCGTAAATTTATCGCCCCGTTTGTGAGGCCAGACAAAAATACCACGGGCGATCCCCCGTCGTATATGGCCACCACCTTGCAGATCGATTCCATCAACTCTACCCTTCATTACGCGAAACAACGCGACGCGGACGCACGTTTCAAATTGCGCATCCGCACCTACGGTAGCGATGGCACTTGCCCGTATTTCTTCGAATTGAAGCGCAAGATTCAGGGCAAAATTTACAAGAGTCGCGCGGTGGTGAGCGCCAAGGATTACTGCAAGGAAATGGTGCTTAACCCGACGCGCATGGTGTTTCTTAAAGACCCCTCCGAACAAATGAACCTGCTAGAATTCATCAGGCTCACCAAGGTCATCGGCGGCGTCCCTGCCATCTACGTCCGCTACGACCGCGAATGTTATGCCGCCGTGGGCAAGGAATACGCCCGGGTCACCTTCGACCGTGGCATGCGCTACCGCCCGGCTCGAAACTCCTGGGTCTTTCCTCTCACCGAAACCAAGTGGGTGCCGATGGACTCTGCTACCGCGCAATCCCGCGATTTTTCTGGCGCCATGCTAGAACTTAAATCCGCTAGCGAAGCCCCCCACTGGATGCTTGAATGCGTCGAGCGATTTAATCTGGTGCCCGCAGGTCATTGCAAGTATTCCACCGCTATGAACTTGGAAGCGCTCTTCCGCGGCCATCAATTCACAGACACTTCGGAGGATACGACCCCGTTCGAAAATGCCGCTGACTAATCACAACCACCCTATTTTCTATCATGGAATCACTGTTTAATTCGTTAGGCCCGGCGCGGGCATTTGGATTGGGGGAGGTCTTTACCAGTTTGTGTTTGAGCTTCGTCATGGGCATGTTAATCGCCAAGGTCTATCGCTGGACCCACGGCGGGTTTTCCTATTCCCGCTCGTTTCTCCAAACGTTGGTGCTCGGATCTATCGTGGCCACTATCATGATTGTAGCCATTGGCAACAACATGGCACGCGGCCTGGGCATTTTAGGGGCCTTGGCGCTGATTCGCTTTAGAACGCCCTTGCGCGATCCTCGTGACATCATCTTTGTCTTCGCTTCCCTAGCAACCGGGATTTCCTGCGGTGCTCAAGTGTTCTCCATCGCTATCATGGGACCAATCTTCTTCTGTGTGGTCGCCGTCTTCCTCACCTTTTCCCCTTTCACCTCACGCCGCACCTTTGAAGGGCTCCTGCGCTTCATCGTCATAGAAGGTGCCGACGTCGAAGCCATCATTCAACACATCATGGCCTCTCATACCGTTCACGTAGAACTGGTGGCCTTGCGGGAAGCCCTCCAGGCCGACGCCAAGGAGTATTCCTATCAGGTGCGTCTGCTCCAACCTTCGGGCAAAGCCGAGTTGGTATCGGCGCTGGAAGAAGTCGATGGCATCGAGG
>JBDLWH010000149.1:0-2540 GCA_039804325.1 Verrucomicrobiota bacterium | reverse complement strand
TCTTTGCCGGAGAACCTTCTCCTGGCTGGGGCAAGGTGCTCGTTATCGCTCACAAACTATCAGATGGGCGGACGCTTCATGCCCTGTTTGCGCATCTGGAACGCATCGAGGTCACTCGTGGAGCCTTGGTTGCGCGTGGCGGCCGGATTGGCACCGTCGGCACAGCTAACGGTTACTATCCGGCACATCTGCATTTTGAAATACGCGTGAGTGACGGTGTGGACATCGGTGGCGGATACGCGTCGTCGCCGCTCAATCGGCTTGATCCGATGGCCACGATCCGCTCGCTTTGCCGTGTGCCGACAGAGCGGATTTGTCCGTCGCCGCTGGTTTGTGTGTTGACCCAGAGTGGCATTTTTTGACGAGGCATCGGTTGTGTGTTCTGATGCTGGCTGGTGGGCATCGCGAGTGGTCACCGAAACGATGCGTTTTGAAAACGACCGGCCGTTAGGGGGCGATATCAGGCCTCGGGCGAGATGTCGCCAGTTGTGGGTTGAGAGGGAGAGTCGAGTGGGGGAGTTGGCAAGGAGATGAGGAACTTGGTTTGGCGACCAGGCACGGAGGTGACGCTGATGGATCCTCCGTGAGCTTCGATGGCCCGTTTGACGATGGAGAGCCCAAGGCCGGTGCCCTTGATTTTTTGTTGGGAGTGGTGTTTTTCTACCCGATAGAAGCGGCGGAAGACGTGAGGCAGGTCGGCGCTGGGGATGCCCACGCCATCATCGGACACCCACACGCGTGAGGCGTTGGCCGTGAGATCGCATCCGATTTCCAGATGGAGTCCAGGGTGGGGGTTTTGTTTGAGGGCGTTTTCGATGAGGTTGAAGAACACTTGCGTCCAGTAATAGCGGTCGCCGAGGAGGGGGCGAGATTCTTCGGGAATGAGGACACGGACGTGCGCTTGTTGGGTGCGCACCAAGGATTCGAGGCGTTCGAGAACATCCTGGATGCACGAACGCAAGGGAAATGGCTCGATGTTGAGTGCGGCGGATTCTCCGGCCTCGAGGCGCGAAATGACGAGCATGTCCTCGACGATGCGCGAGATGCGATCCGAGTGTTTGCGCATGATGGTGAGAAAAGCGCGGGCGGTGGTGGGGTCGTTTAACAGGTCGTCATCTAGCAGGTTTTCCAAATACCCGTTGATGATGGCCATGGGGGTGCGAAGTTCGTGAGAGGCGTTGGCCACGAAGTCTTTGCGGATTTGCTCGGTTTGGTGTTCGTGGGTTACGTCGCGCAGGATGACGCGTGTGAGTGATGGGCCATCGGGCGAGGCGGGTAGGGGAGCGGCATCGATGAGCCATGCGGTGGTGGCGCGGGTTTCAAGATGGCCGCGCGGAGAGGCTTGCTGGGCGAGCACGACGAGGGATTGGCTGGGTTCACCCGATGAGATGCAGTGTTGGAGGGGTTGAGCGAGGCGCGGGTCAAGGAGGATATCGCTTACCGGCCGCTGAATGAGCGCGCGATGGCCGAAAAGCGTACAGGCTGCGGCATTGGCGAAGCGAATATGAGCCTGCGAGTCGATGAGAAGGAAGGCATCGCCGAGCGCATCCAGCAATCGGCTGCGTTCGTTGTTGACGGCGGCGAGATCATCTTGGAGCCGATGGCGGAGGGCCCGGATTTTTTCGGTAGCATGCTGGCGGCAAGCGCGAAGTCGTAATGCTAGCAGGACGAGAGCAACAAGTGCGACGACCAGAGCAGGGAGGCAGAACGCGGCGACGTGGGCAGCGGTCATGCCTGAGGAGGGGCTAGGCGATAGCCGATACCGCGGACCGTTTCGAGCCAGGCCCCATGGGAGCCGAGTTTTTGGCGGAGGCGTTTCATGTGCGTGTCGAGGGTGCGGCTGTGGGTGGTGTCGCTGTAGCCCCAGACCGTCCGGTGCAGGACGGTTCGGTCCTGGGTTTTTCCGGAGTGCTCGCAGAGAAACAATAACAGTTTGAACTCGGTGGTGGTGAGCTCGGCGGGCTCGTGGTCGAGGTAGAACTTGAGGGTGTTTTTATCGAAGCGGAATGGTCCGTGAGTGAAATCGACCGTGCTCGGGGTGGTGTCGGTGCGTTTGAGGATGGCTTGGACGCGCAGGATGAGTTCCTTCGGGCTGAAGGGTTTGGTGAGATAATCGTCGGCTCCGGCTTCTAGCCCCTGGATGCGATCCTGGGTTTGGGCGCGGGCGGTGAGCATGATGACGGGGATTTTGGCGGTGCGCGCGTCGCGACGTAATTCGCGAAATACCGCATATCCGTCACGCCCGGGCAACATCAGGTCCAGCACGATAAGCGCCGGGCGCTCTCTCAGGGCGATTTCGGTGCCCGTAATCCCATCGTGGGCTTGGAGCACCTCGTATCCTGCCCGTTGCAGGTTGAAGCCGATGAGCTCGGCGATGTCCGGTTCGTCCTCAACTATCAGAATACGGGTCATGGCAGGAGGAGAATACGCACGGCATGAGGAGCGGGAATCTCACGAATGTGACGATAGTGTCACAGAAGATCCTTGCTGATGACGCTGCCTGGGGCGGTGGTGCGCGCGATGCCGATTTTGATGCCGGC
>JBDLWH010000148.1:0-5908 GCA_039804325.1 Verrucomicrobiota bacterium | reverse complement strand
TGTGGTTTCGGCCATCGAGCATCCAGCGGTGTTGCGGTGCGCCGATGACCTGTCTCGCCCAGTGAAACTCGCACCCGTCCAGCGCGACGGACGGCTCGATTTGGATCGATTCTCGGCCATGTTGCCAGAAGCCGCGATGATTTCTATCATGGCCGCCAACAACGAAACCGGCGTGATTCAGCCGCTACGCGAGGTCTGTACCATGGCCCACGAACGCGGACTGCCGGTACATTCAGACGCCATCCAAGCCGCTGGCAAAATCCCCCTGCTAGTCCGCGATCTGGGCGTGGATTTGCTCTCGCTTTCCGCCCACAAATTCCATGGACCCAAGGGCGTCGGAGCCCTCTACGTCCGTCGCGGCATACGGTTTTTCCCGTGGCTCATCGGTGGCTCTCAGGAAAACGCTCGCCGAGCCGGCACCGAAAACACCGCCGCCATTGTCGGAATGGGTGCCGCGGCCGCGGCCATGCAACGCCACGCCCACTCTCAATCCTCTTGGCACCTGCTGCGCGATGCCTTCGAAAACCAACTCCTAGCCGAACTGCCCGGCGTCACCATCACAGGCTCCCCATCCCACCGCCTGCCCAATACGAGCCTCATGGCCTTCGACGCCTGCGAAGCCATCGAGTTAATCCAATGGCTCGACGATGCGGGCATCGAGTGCTCCGCTGGCTCCGCTTGCATGGCGGGAAAAATCCGCCCGTCTCACGTGCAATTGGCCATGGGTATTGATGACGCACGCGGACGCAGCTCGCTGCGCTTCAGTTTTTCCATGCTCAACACCCCGGACGACGCCCATGCTGCCGCCGAGGCAATCAAACGCGCCGTGTTACGCCTGCGCCAACCATCTCACCACCGCGCCTCGCCGCATGGCTCACCTCCCGCATGCGGACGATCTAACTCGTGAGCCGCCATGAAACGCGGCCGTTGGTCCGTTGCTGCTTGAATCTCGAACATCGGATGCTTCAATCCCTGCCGTGAAGCCTATCTTATGCCTGCTAGCCGCATTCCTCCTGGGTGCTTGTGCTCGATCGACCGATCCCCTCGTGGTCAAACAATACCAAGTGCGCGATCAGGTCTTCAGGCCTAACGACGAACCCATGATACGCATGGAAAAGGAACGCCACCTCCGCGGTGCCGTCAGCATGGAGCAACGCCGCCAACGACTCGGCCAGTATTACGCCCTACTCTGGCAGGACTCGTCTGCCACCGCCCACGGGCCAGTGACCGTCCTTTTCCAATACCAACAAGGGACATCCGCCAGCCTCGTCAAACACTTGACTCGCTCATTCCCCGCCTCCCAAACCAACGGCCGCGCCGACTTCTCCATCATCGGCGATAACTATTTTACTAACGGCAAAGTCCTCGCTTGGAAGGCCACCTTGCGCCGCGGCTCTCGTGTGCTCGCCTCACGCCAATCCTATCTCTGGCAGTAATTCAGATTTTCAAGATGCATGATTGACCTGCCTCAACTCTGATTTTACGCTTCCCTAGGTCAGGCCGTGCCAATTACGGCCAATATCTTGTGACCACGGACCACCCCATTTCAGTCGGCATCTTCGAGGGATTCAGTTGGATCCGCTACGAGGGCAAAGCCTCATTCGTCAACAGCCCCATCCTCAAGGCTTTTGGGGACGAGCGTATTGCCGCCGGCGAATCCTGTCTGGTCGTGGATCTCAGCCATTGCACCAGCATGGATTCCACCTTCATGGGCACCCTTGCTGGCATGGCCACTCGCCTCGCATCCCTGCCTGGCGGCCACCTGCAAATCGCCGATGCCGGGGAACGCAACCGCCGCTCGCTCGAAGACCTTGGCTTGGATTTCCTCATGGAAATCGATCCCCCAGCCGCCGCTTGGCTCCCTGCGATCGAAACCATACGCCAGTCCCTGCTCCCACCGAACACTCCCGGCTCACCCGGCCAAATCCAACGCGCCCGGCACGTCCTCGAAGCCCATGAAACCCTCAAAGGCATCAACGACAAAAATGCCCGCGTTTTCCATGAGGTCGTCTCCTTGCTCAAAAACGAATTGAACGAAAAAGAAAGCTCACCCAAAACCGAGCCGCCGCCTCAGGCATAATCTCCAACCGCCACTGCCAAAGGGGGCTTCCCAACCTATCCGTTATGCCGGGGTGACCGAGTAACCGCTAGATAATACCTGCCAACTTCTGGCGCAACCGGTGATCATGCCAGACCATTGGCCTCCCCTCACCCGTATTTTTTGAAAATGCGGATTGCTCTGAGCCCAGCGATGCTCTCAAGTCTTCGTGTGCGCTACGAACCAATTGCAACCGAGTTTTTTATCCACAACCGTGACAACCTGCGCGCTCTTCTCAAACCGAGCAGCATTGTCATCATCCACGCCAATGATATCTATCCAACTAATGCGGACGGCTCCATGGGCTTCAAACAAAATAGCGACCTCTTCTATCTGACCGGCATCGATCAAGAAGAAACCGTCTTGGTCCTCATGCCCGATGCCGGCGACCCCACCGAACGCGAAATCCTCTTCGTGAAGGAAACCAGCGACCTCATCGCCATCTGGGAAGGCCAAAAACTCACGAAAGAACAAGCCCAAAAAGTCTCCGGCATCAAGCGCATCGAGTGGGCTCATACCTTCGAGAGCTTCATCCATCGATGGGTTCCTCAAATGGACCATATCTATCTGGCCACTAACGAACACCTCCGCGCCAGCGTGCTCGTGGAAACCCGCAACGCCCGATACATCAAGGAATGCCAAGCTCGCTACCCACTCCACCGCTACGAACGCCTCGCCCCTCTCACCCACCGCTTACGCATCGTCAAAGACGCCGAGGAAATCCGTCTCCTCCAAAAAGCTTGCGACATCACCGAAGGGGGATTTCGTCGTTTGTTAGACTTCATCAAGCCCGGCGTCGGCGAATGGGAAATTGAGGCAGAGTTATTGCATGAATTCGTGCGTAACGGCTCCCGCGGTTTCGCCTATGCGCCCATCATCGGCTCGGGCAAAAATGCCTGCGTCCTTCACTATATCGAAAACGACCAGATCTGCCAAGACGGCGACCTCATCCTGCTCGACGTGGCTGCTGAATACGCTGGCTGGAACTCCGACCTCACGCGCACCGTGCCTATCAACGGGAAATTCTCACCCCGCCAACGCGCCGTCTATGACGCCTGCCTGCGGGTTTTCCGCGGCGCCAATGAAATCCTTCGCCCAGGCAACAATCTGATGGACTATCAGAAAGCTGTCGTCGAAATCATGGAGGAGGAACTCGTCGGACTCGGACTCTTCACCGCCGCGCAAGCCAAGGCCCAGGGCCCGGACAAACCGCTGCTCAAAAAATACTTTATGCACAGCACGTCCCACCCGCTCGGTCTTGACGTGCACGATGTGAGTCCGCCGCACGAGCCGTTTGGCGAAGGCATGGTGTACACCATCGAACCGGGCATTTACATCCGTGAGGAAGGTCTCGGCGTACGCATCGAAAATGATGTGCTCATCGGCAAGGACAAGAACTTCGACCTCATGGCTCACATCCCTATCGAAGCCGAAGAAATCGAGGAGTTGATGCAAAAACGCGCCCGATAAATCACCCCCGTCGTTCCCCGGGGTGCCCTCTGGCACCCCCACCCTCATTGCCCCACGCTCACATCGGCGTGCGTGGGTCTGTGAGATGCGATTCCTTCTGACGGTATCATGCCCACCGTCATCGCATGGATGCAAAGCAATAGGCCCACATGCCCAATCCGTTGGGCATGCAGGCCGTCACTCAGACAACAATTGAGGATGATGGACGGCTCGTCGTTAGAAAGACGAGCCGCGCACCGTTAGGCTCAGACCATCTGAGTTTCCCCGTTGGCTCCTTGCGTGACTTGCACGATGCGCAATGGCAAACGCACGAGAATTTCCCCGTCACACCCGATATCGATGGAGTAAATACCGGTTTCCGGGAAGCGTAGCCCTTGCAGGTTCATCACGATGTTGCGCGTGAGAAACGGCACGTTCTTAGGCAACTGAACTTCAAACTCTGGCTCGATAGGCATGTTGTTAGGATCGAGCGATTCACCATCCTCGTTGATGATGTTGATCGAGAACTTGTGACGACCCGCGTCCTCCGGGGTGAAGCAAAAGCGCATGGCGAGGGCACACGACGGATGCACCACGGGCACAGCGCGCGCCGCTAGAGTATCAAAAGTTCCAGAAATAACGAGCTTTCCGTTGTAGTCAGCCGCAAAGTCACAAAGCGTAGCAATTTGAATGTCCATAATAGATGATTGGATGATTGAGTTAAGAAAACCGCGACGGACAACCCGCGCGGCATCGCTCTTGTCTGAAGGGATCTGATCGGGCCGTAAAGCCCAAAGCTCAACCGCACATTAACAAATCACTCGAATCTTTCCTGGACCGTAAAACCCTGACCCTTTTTGGTCATTCTCACATGTTTCTCCCAAGTTATTCACAACCCATTCGGAGCCCATTTCTCGCCCCCCTCACTGACCCACAACGCTTTTAACCCTCGCCCCTCAACGTCAGCCTCTCGCCATTTCCTCGCGTCCCCCTCGGATTGTGAACAACAAGTGAACAATGGCGAACAACTGCCAACATCATCCTATGTCGTTAACCACATACCAGTTACAACAAAAAACATGGGTTCCCAGTGAGCGTTTTACCGCCCGGGCTCCCTCGCACTGACTTCCATGGCCTCATGATCCGACTCTATCGGGCAGAGAGTGGCCCACCCCCATTCCAATGGCCTGAAAATCTCGCGTTTCGATGCCACCGAATGCCTATTCCCAAGTTATTCACAAACACTTCCCATCGGCCCACTCACCGCGACATTCCCAATTCGGCACGCCTTTGGTTTGACGGATGGCGAAAGGTTTGCTCTGTTGCTTCAGGTTTATCCACCATCGACATGTCCTCCTACGAACACCTGACCCCGCCCGTCGGCCAAAAAATCACGATCCAGAGCGGCAAGCTGACCGTTCCCAATAACCCTATTATCCCCTTCATTGAAGGCGACGGCACCGGCCCGGACATCTGGAGAGCATCACAGCTCGTCTTGGATGCCGCCGTCGCAAAAGCCTATCAGGGAGAGCGCAAGGTGGCGTGGTTCGAGGTCTATGCCGGTGAAAAATCCTTCGAGATGTATAAAACCAGCGTGAAAGATCCGGGTAAAGCATGGCTCCCTGATGACACGCTCACCGCATTTCGCGAATATCTCGTGGGCATCAAAGGACCACTCACCACCCCCGTGGGCGGCGGCATCCGCTCGCTCAACGTCGCTCTACGCCAAATCCTCGACCTCTATGTCTGCCTGCGCCCGGTGCGCTGGTTCACCGGCGTCCCATCCCCAGTGAAACGCCCAGACCTAACCGACATGGTCATCTACCGCGAAAACACTGAGGATATCTATGCCGGCATCGAATTCCAAGAGGGCTCAAAAGAGGCCAAAAAATTCCGCAAGTTCCTGAAAAAAGCCTTTCCAAAAGCCTATCCAAAAGTCCGTTTCCCCAAGACCTCTGGCTTCGGCGTGAAACCCGTCTCGGCAGAGGGAACCAAGCGACTGGTGCGCGCGGCCATGGATTACGCGATTGCCACGGGCAAACCGTCGATGACGCTCGTCCACAAGGGCAACATCATGAAATTCACCGAAGGCGCATTCCGCGATTGGGGATACGAACTCGCCAAACAGGAATACGGTGCCGTGGAAATCGATGGCGGCCCATGGTGCGTGATCCCCAAAGGTAAACCCGGCACCGGCCTCATCATCAAAGACTGCATCGCCGACGCCTTCCTCCAACAGATCCTAACACGCCCCGCAGATTACAGCGTGGTGGCCACCCTCAACCTCAACGGCGACTATATCTCAGACGCCCTCGCTGCCTGCGTCGGAGGCATCGGTATCGCCCCGGGCGGCAACATCAA
>JBDLWH010000147.1:0-3132 GCA_039804325.1 Verrucomicrobiota bacterium | reverse complement strand
TTGCAGGAACCTGCATTTTTCGTCATCCCGTTGGAGGCTTCTGCAACCCTGGTTTTGACGAAACCCTTGAAAACAAGGGGTTTATATGGCTCCGGCGGTTGGGATCGAACCAACGACCTAGTGATTAACAGTCACCCGCTCTGCCGCTGAGCTACACCGGAATGGGCATCTTTTTGGACGCGGGCGGAAGATGGGTTTGGAGGAGGTCATGTGGCAAGAGAAATATTGTGATTTGCGCAAAATGGCGTTGTGGGGAGGGAAGAGGGAGCGGGATCAGTGATTGCCATTTGGTGGGAATTGGTGATGTTGGGATTGTGAAACGGTATGTGACGTGCTTCTTCGAGACGCTGGTGGTTTGCGCCGCAGTGGTTTGGGTGGCTGGCTGTGGGCCAAGTTACACGACCGTGTCTTATCAGAAGCCAAGCGCGCAGACGGGTGAGACATTCGGGTATCGCAAGTGGATTGCAGAAGGGACGCGGCCGGACGTGATTTTGATAGGGATTCACGGGTTTTGCGGGGCGTCGATTGATTACACGAATCTGGGCAAGCATTTTTTGGAGCACCAGCCGCGCACCGGGCTTTACGCGTATGAGGTGCGTGGGCAGGGGAGTGATCCGATTTTTGAGCGGCGCGGCGACATCGGCGATCCGCGGGATTGGTATCGAGATTTGTTTGCGTTCACGCAGCTAGTGCAGGAACAACATCCGAATGCGAAGGTGGTTTGGTTTGGCGAGAGCATGGGGGCGATGATCGCGGCGCACGCGTGGCGCTCCGCCCCGGCCGGGGAGCCCCCGTGTGATGGGTTGGTGCTTTCCTCGCCCATTGTGCGATTTCGCGATGACATTCCGGCATGGCAACTCGGGTTGGTACAAGTGGCGGCCACGACCTTGCCCTTGGCGCGCATTTCGTTGGATGCGTTATCAGGCGGGCAGAATGTGCAGATGACCCAGCAGTCGAGGCACGCGGAACAGGTAAAGAAGAATGCTTATCACGTTGAGGAGTACACGATGCGGTTATTAGGGGCGCTAGCGCATTTGATTCACGGCATGAACGATTGCGCGACGACGTTGCGATCGCCGGTGTTGGTGTTGCACGGGGGGAAGGATTTTTTCAACGATGATTCAGATGTGAGGGGGTTTGTGGGGCGGCTGCCAGTGGGGACATCGAGCACCTATCGGAATTACCCGGGGGCGTATCATTTGTTGATGTACGATGAGCGCAAAGAGGACATTTTCAGGGATGTGGAGCGATGGGTGAATCGGTTGCGCTGGGGGGAGTTAAAAAATTAATCGGGGGATTGGCTGGATTCGGCTTGACGGGTCTTTTGTGGTGGCCATCCTTCGCGCCCCGCAACCCCACACCTTTTAATTTATCATGGCACGTATTTGCAGTATTCGAGGAACCCGCGTCCGCTCAGGCGGGAGAATCCACCGATCGGGCTTGGCCAAGAAAAAGGGCGGGATTGGTCGCCACGTGACCAAGGTCGTGTTGCGCACGGTTTCACCGAATCTTCAAACCAAGCGGATTTGGGTGTCGGAGCTTGGACAATTTGTGCGGCTGAAGCTGAGTTGCCGAGCGCTCAAGACCATGAACAAAAATGGGGCTTTTGAGACACTCAAAAAGGCTGGGCTGCTCTGAGCTCGCTGAGGCGTATCGCCTCCTAGACATCATATTTTTCAAACGATCAGCCTGGTGGCCACACCGGGCTGATTTTTTTTTGGGTGGCGGTGGTTTGGGAGAGGTCGCGATTATTCGATGACGCAGGGGACGAGTACGCCGTCGCTCATGCCGTGGATTTTTTTCTTGTTGGTGGGGACGATGGTGGCCAAGCAGCCAGCGAAGCGGGTAGATCCGGCGTCGTCGGTGAAGAAATACGGGCAGAGGCGAGCGCGCCCGCGCATCATTTCGATGGATCCGTCGTCGCGGAACACCGGATGGGTGATCGATTGGCCATCCCGAAATTCTTGCATCATCCACGGCTGGGTTGTGGCCTGCTCGAGGGCGGTCTGGAGTCGAGCCGCCCACTGTGAAGCGGGCATGTCGTGACCGATGAACACCCCGCGTGCGCCCCAGGCGGATTGATGGAATCCGCTGATTTTGAGTGCGAGATGGCGGTCTTTTTGGCTGAAGTGAGCGACGTCCTCCCATGAATGAGCGTTGAGACGCGGCAAGGCGGCGTGAGGAGGTAATGGCGTGGCATCAATCACCCAGCCGAAGGGCACCAACTCGTGGAGGCGTTGGAGGTGATTGGCTCGCAGCGCCAGTTCCCAAGTTTTTTTCAGAGCGGGCGACCAGAGCAAGGCGAGCCAGAGTTTTTCTTCCAGGTGGGGCTTAAAGGGCGGGGTGATTTGGAGGATTCCACTCGCGGCCTGGGCGGCGAGAGATTTTGCGCTGGGTACGGACTGCCAGTCGAAGAGTTCGAAAAACCGGTAGAGTGGTTGGTGGTTAGGGGAGTAGGTTTCGGCGGTGGCCACGTTCCATGCGGGTCCGAGTTGGGCGGTGATCCAGTCCATTTCCGGGCGGTAGTCGGCGGCCTCGTGGGAGACGAGCACGGTTCCGCCATCGGGCATGAGCGATCGGAAACCATCGAGCATGCCGTCGGGGCCGCCGAGCACCTCGAAGCCCGCCTTGGCATACATGCGGGTGAGCCAGGCGGTCAGGCCGATGCCACCAGGCACGCTATCGAGCTCGGTCATGGCAAAGCCGGTGGGAGTGAGGATCAAATCCGGGCGGATGACGCGAGGGAATTGGGTGGCGGTTGCGGGGTCGCGCTGAGCCTGGATGAGCCATTCGGGTTTACCGGCGTCGAGGAGCTCGGCGAGCCAGGCGGGCAGATTTCCGGTGGCGCTGCGTCGATAGAGCGAGTCGCAGGTTTGTTGGAATTTGGCCAAGGGATGGCCGAGATCCATGAGGCGATTGGCATGTGAGCGGCTGATTTTGAGGGGCTCAGGCGACCACCGCCATGATCCTCCGCCAAACAATCCGCCCGGAGGCAGGTTGTCGCGCAGATCGGAGAGACTCAATGCCATTGCGGGTCGCATTTTCATGAGATCAGCCACTTTGCCATGCGTGATGATGCGGCAATTTTTTTGCTAGGGGGAGGGGATGCCTTTTGAACCGGTATGGGTGCTG
>JBDLWH010000146.1:0-3497 GCA_039804325.1 Verrucomicrobiota bacterium | reverse complement strand
CGTGGGGCTTTTGGTGGGCATTCAACGCCGCTCGGGCGTCAGAGGGGCTCAGGAATTTCCGCTGACGCGCCAAGCGCGTTTGGCGCTTCGATTGTGATTTCACGGTGGGGTGGGGAGATGGCTTGAGTGGGCGAGGCGTGATTTTTTCACAATGCGCTTGAGGGGAGGGGAGGGTGCGGCCAGAGTTGCGTGCAGCCGCAGAGCACCATGGCCAGTCCCACCTTCAACACCGTTTCCAAGGCTTACGATTCCAAAATCGAAGGCAACATGATTCTCACCCGAGTGGACGCCGCCATCAATTGGATGCGTAAAAATTCCCTTTGGCCCATGCCCATGGGGCTTGCCTGTTGTGCCATCGAGTTGATGGCCACGGCGTCGAGCCGATTTGATATTTCGCGTTTTGGCATGGAGGTGATGAGATTTTCGCCGCGGCAGGCAGATGTGCTGATTGTTTCGGGCACGGTGACATACAAGATGGCCTTGGCGGTTAAGCGGATTTGGGACCAGATGCCCGAGCCGAAGTGGTGCATCGCGATGGGGGCGTGTGCGTCAAGTGGGGGGATGTTCCGGAGTTACTCGGTGCTGCAGGGCATCGACCAATTGATCCCGGTGGATGTCTATATTTCGGGTTGTCCGCCGCGGCCCGAGGCATTGATTGAAGGATTGATGCAACTCCAAAAGAAAATTGAGGGAGAGACGTCCACGATGGACCAAAAGAAAGCATTTTTTGACAGGTTGTCCTAACTTAAACCATTCACTGCCATGTTAGCCGCGCCCGATGTGACTGAGCTCCGAGAGATTTTCGGTGAGAAGATAGTAGAAACCGTGGAGTTTCGTGGGGAGCACACGGTATGTGTGGAGTTGGATTGTCTGCACGCGGTGTTGGCGAAGTGCCGTCATGACCTGGGATACGAAATGGTGTTAGACGTGGCGAGCTTAGATCACCTTGGTGAGGAGCCACGATTTGAGGTTGTTTATGAAATTGCGAGTGTTGAGGATACCAAGCGGTTGCGGGTCAAGGCCAAGGTGGCGGAAGATCAAAAAGTCCACTCAGCCACCGATCTGTGGGCTGGGGCCGATTGGCATGAGCGCGAGGTCTGGGACATGATGGGCATTGGGTTTTCCAACCACCCCAACCTCAAGCGCATCTTGATGTGGGAGGGGTATCCGTTTTTTCCGTTGCGCAAGGATTTTCCGTTAGCTGGGCGTCCATCGGAGATGCCAGACGTAGCGTTCAGCGGGGTGGCCCCACTTGAGGGCGGGCCGTTTGTCACGTGTGCAGGGGGCGGTAACACCGTGGTGAGGGAGCCCCGTGCCCGCGTCGTCGAGTGAGCCGATGCCGGTGGACTGGTGAAAAGTCCGAATGGCCACCGGCGTCTGGGTATCGGGGCGTGCGTGACGGCGCGTTTTTTTGTTATTCTGGTCCCATGGGTTGACAGATCTGGTTTTTTTTCGGTTTCATCAGTGCCGAAACATGATGACACCCTCAAACGCCCCTATTCTTGTCACTGGTGGAGCTGGCTATATTGGCTCCCATACGGTCCGCTTACTCGCCAGCCAAGGGAGGAAGATTGTGGTGTTAGACAATTTAGTCTTTGGGCATGACCAAGCGATAGTGGATGGCGGGGTAGAATTAGTGGTGGGCGATGTGGGGGATCAGGCGTTGGTGCGCGGGTTATTTGCCAAACACCGGTTTGGTGCCGTAATTCACTTTGCCGCCTATGCTTACGTAGGAGAATCCGTCACCAACCCGCTCAAATACTATCAAAACAACACCGCCGAACCGATCAAGCTGCTTCAGGTCATGCAGGAATTTGGTTGTGAGGTATTTGTGTTTTCGTCCACCTGCGCCACCTACGGGGTGCCCGACGCCTTGCCGATCACAGAAGCGAACACGCAAAACCCCATCAACCCGTATGGGCGCAGCAAGCTCATGGTGGAGTGGATTTTAACCGATTGTGGGCATGCTTGGGGATTGCGCAGTGCGTGTTTGAGATATTTCAACGCGAGCGGGTGTTCGGCGGATGGTCAGATTGGAGAAGATCACCGGCCCGAAACCCACCTGATTCCTCGGGTGATGATGGCCGTGACCGGGGAAATTGATTGTCTTGAGGTCTTTGGCACCGATTATGCGACACCGGATGGCACCTGCATTCGCGACTACATCCACGTTGAGGATTTGGCCGTGGCGCATGCGCGGGCGTTAGATTATTTGGCCGCGGGAGGTGCCTCCGTGCGCTGCAATCTGGGCACGGGTGTTGGGGTTTCGGTTAAGGAAATCATTGCCGCAGTCGAGGAAGTCACCGGCAAAACCGTGCCCGTCAAATTTGTTCCCCGCCGCGAGGGCGATCCCGACTCGCTGGTGGCCGATCCATCGCTGGCCAAGCAACTTCTTGGCTGGGAAGCCACCCATAAGGACGTGCGCGACATGGTTCGTCCTGCTTGGATCTGGACGTGCGGACCGAACCAGGGAAGGTTTCCCGACAACAGCCACGTAAGTGCGATGTATTGACATTTTCACTTGCAATCCCGCATGGGCAACCCAATTTGACTCATCACGATTTCAAACCGATGAAACAAAGCCACCCGCAATCTGATCCCGGCAGGGGCAAGTCCGCCTTTACTCTGGTGGAAATGATCGTCGTGATCGCCATTATTTCGATATTGATGACGGCCGGGTCGATTGGGTTGAGCGGCATGGGAGGCAAAGGGGTTTCGAGTGGCGTGGCCACGACTGAGTCGTTGTTTGACGAAGCGCGCACCACGGCGGTGAGCCGCAACATTAGATCGTGCGTGCTCGTTGCCAAAGCCCTCACGAATAATCCCAATGAAGATTTGCGTCGTGTGCTGGTGGCCTACGAGGAAGTGGATGAGAACGGGCAGCCCGTGACGGGTGCCGACAAGGAGCCCAACTGGGTTTTATCGTCGCGGGGGTCGGTGTTGCCCGATCAGGTTTATTTCAGTGAAATTTTCAGTAAGAAGGATCACGCGACGGGCACCGAAGCGATCAAGGAGATCACGGATGCGCAGATCAAGGATGTGAAGAGTGCTTTCAAAGGCACTTATTTTATTTATGAATTCAACGATCAGGGGATTTCCGCCAGCCCGGGGGCAAGTCTCATCATCGGCAATGGGACACGAAATACGACCAAACCCGCCAACCAGCAACCGCCACGCGTGACGTCCTCAGCCAAGAGGGATTTCGGTGGGTTCATTGTGTGGCGCAACGGTCGCACCTCGCTCTTCCGCAGCCCGGCGCAAATGGGCTCCACGGTGAAATCGTTGAATGCGGGTGCCAAATTCTGAGTTATGAAATGTTACTTCTCATCGCGCCATCGCGCATTCACCTTGATCGAGACGGTTATTGCCATCGGGGTGCTCGCCGTGCTGCTCACCGGCTTCATGATGGTCTTTGCACCCGCAGCCGCAGGCATCCGCTCGTCGCTGAGTTTGCACGAAGCCGACCGGCTCTCGTCCACCTTGGAGCAGGAAATGGT
>JBDLWH010000145.1:0-5320 GCA_039804325.1 Verrucomicrobiota bacterium | reverse complement strand
CACCGGCGGCGGCGGCATCGTGGTGGAATCGCTCGAATCCGTAGGTGAACACCGGATTGAGATAGGTGAAAAGCACGATGGGAGTTTCGTGGGTTGTGCGAAATTCGCGGATCAAATCCAGCGCGCGGTGCGTCGTCATGCCCGCCTTGAGCGCGCGTTCTGCCGCCATCTGATTGACGATGCCATCGGCTAAGGGATCTGAGAACGGCAATCCGAGTTCAAGGATGTCAGCGCCGATGTCCGCGAGGGTCTTCATGATTTCGAGGGACTTGTTGAAGTCCGGGTCGCCGGCGGCGATGTAAGCAATGAATGCCTTTTGGTTGGCGGCGCGAAGGTGGTGAAAAGTGGTGGCGAGGCGGTCGGACATGGGGTGAGTGGGCTGAGGGTGCCTTGGTGGAGAAACTTTCGGTGAAATGGCAATCGGGTGATCGAAGCAGTCCCGCAGGCCATCACGCACGGCGGGCGAGAAATTCGCAACTTTTGAGATCGAGTTTGCCTGAGGCGAGCACAGGGATTTCAGTGACGGGCACGATGTGTTTCGGACACCAAAGCGACGAGAGCCCTTCATCAAGGAGTTTGTAACGCAGGTCGATGCATTCTTGTTCGATCGCCGGTCCGGAAATCGTCGAGAGCAGTAAAATCACTTCGCCCTTTTGTTCGTCGGGCACGCCGACGATGGCAATTTTGCGTTCGGATTCACCATCCAGCCCTAACACTTTGTTGATGGCCGCCTCGATGGTTTCGTGAGGAACCATTTCTCCGGCAATTTTCGAGAATCGGGCAATGCGACCTTCGATGTAGAGGAATCCATCGTCATCCACATGACCGACATCGCCGGTCTGGAACCATCCATCCTGCAAGACGGCAGCGGATTTTTTCGGATCTCCTAGGTAGCCAGGGAAGATATTGGCACCCTTAAACCAAATGATCCCCTGCTGGTTGATAGGGACGACGCGGTTGGTGGCGGGATCTGTGATGCGAATCGCAAGACCTGGGAGCAATTGGCCGACAGCCCCCGAGCGGGCCGATGGCAGAATAAGCGCGTCGGGTTTGGGCTCGGGATCGGGCAAATTGACGTTGGACCCCGGTGAGGTTTCCGTCAGCCCGTACCCTTCATGCGGGCGTATCGCGAATTTCTCCTCGAAAGCATTCGCAAACGGTTGTGGCAGCTTTTCCGCACCCGTGACGACGAGTTGCAGCGACGAGAGCTGCGCCGCGTCGATGCGCTTCATGTAGCCGCGCAGGAATGAGGGGGTCGAGAGCAAGACGTTGACCTGGTGAAGGGCGATGAGTTCGGCCAGACGCTTCGTTTCGAGTGGGCTGGGATAGGTGACGAGGTTGACGCCCTCGATGACGGGAAACCACAGCGTGACGGTCGATCCGAACGAGTGGAAAAGTGGGAGGCAACCGAGCAGGGATGACCCCTTGGGCAGATCAAGGCGCGAGCTGAACTGGGTGATGTTGGCCAATAGGTTGCGGTGGCTGAGCACCACACCTTTTGGCTCGCCCGACGAGCCGGATGTAAAGAGCAACGTCGCTTCGTCGTCACCACGCCGCCTCTTGAGGTGCAGCATCACGCCCAAGATGGCGTTAGGAAGCCAGCGCGTGAGAAACGACCAGGTAACGATCTTTTTTTTGAGTGAGGGCAGGACGCGTTCGATGAGAATCAGGTCACGGTTGGGCGGCCATGGGAATGAGGAAATCTTTCGAACAAACGGATCTGCGGTGATGAATCGATCCACCCCGGCCTGACGAATGCACGAGCGGATGGCTTCGGGGCCCGCGGTGAAGTTCAGGTTGACCGGAGATTTACCGGCAAAGAGCACGGCCAAATTGGCGATGAGACCGAGTTTCCCTGGCGGTAAAACAATGGCCACACGGGGTTGGTCGGTCTCGTATCCAATCACCTTGGAAAACGCCAACGCCGCCGCCAGCACACGTCGATACGAAATTTCCGAATCATCGGCACCATCGAAAATGCGCGTTTTCCCCCCGTGCTTTTTCAAGCCGGCGAGCAAGGTCATGGCCAACGAACTTTTGAACAAGGGGCGAGAACCGAAAGCATCTGATGCCGCTTCGAGCAACGCTTGTTGGTAGAGGGCGACGGACCCCTCGGAGGCCGCGATACCATGGCCGATGGCCATCACCGAGGCGGGCAGCGACGACCGACGCTGGGTCGATAGGCTGGATTCCTGTGGGCAATCGATGCCAATGGGCACAATGGGTAATCCAAAGGCGCAAAGCGCGCGGAGGTGCGCCGAGGGAATGTGGCAGGCCGTGGCATTGCGCACGGCTACCTTGCTGGGCACAAAAATCAAAACTCCGTGGTTTTCGAGGTAGGGCTTGAGCTGACTGCCCGCTGATGCCGGGTCCGTATCCGCCGCTGAAAACATCGCCCCTGAACCGGATTTCTCGAGGTGGCGGCGCAAAGCCGTCTCGTGGCACGAATGTTCCTCGATGAGCCATGTGATAGGTCGATTGACAAAAAGCTTCTCGAGTTGAATCGCTTGCTCGAGATTCAGTCGTCCGGGGATGACTAGCGCTCCGGTGGTGGGAAGTCGGTCCTTGTGCAGGACGTGGGTGGAAGCGGAGGTCATGATGAAAATTTCGGTGATG
The DNA here is from genome assembly GCA_039804325.1 of Verrucomicrobiota bacterium. GTDB lineage: Bacteria > Verrucomicrobiota > Verrucomicrobiia > Verrucomicrobiales > Akkermansiaceae > Luteolibacter. The sequence continues at coordinate 2,704 of JBDLWH010000145.1, read as the reverse complement.
TGGCGCGACTCATACCCGCGCTCGCCCCGCATTGACACGTTTTTTCCTCAACGTAGCACGGAATTTTTTCTGGAAAATTTGCCGCTCTGGTCAACATGGGGATGCCATGGAGCCGACAACGGCGCATCTGCGCCACTCTCACCGCAGATGATCAATGGCGTCACTCAAGTCGCCGCGACTCATGACATCACTGACCCGCGCACTGCCAGGTTTGTCCAATACCACAAAACGAATCGCCCCAGCCGAAAACTTTTTGTCCCGCGCAAGTTTTTCCATCACGGTGGCCGTGGCTATGGTTTCAGGCAATACGAGCGGAAGTCGGAAGTGCCCTAACAACGCCGCGATGCTTGCGGAGATCGCCGGCGCGAGACCCGCGTGGCGTTCTGAAAGAAACAAAGCCGCCCGCATCCCCAGCGAGATGGCCTCGCCGTGAAGCATCTCGCCGTAGGGAACGGCCGCCTCGATGCCATGGCCGATGGTGTGGCCAAAGTTGAGCAACGCGCGAATGTCGCGAGTCTCGTGTTCGTCGGCTTCGACGATGCGCGCCTTGATGGCGATGTTGCGAGCAATCAGATCGGCTGGCACGTCGCGGCTCGCCGGATCAAGCGCGGCGAGTTCCTCGAGCATGGCGGCGTCGCGGATGGCGGCGTGCTTGACGGCTTCGGCAAAGCCTTCGTGAAATTCGCGATCTGGCAAGGTGCGCAGCGTTTCGGGATCCACTAGCACCAGTCGCGGTTGGTGGAATGCACCCAACAGGTTTTTGCCTTCGGCCACGTTGACTCCGGTTTTGCCGCCCACGGAGGAGTCCACCTGAGCGACGATGGTGGTCGGAATTTGCACAAACGGCAGCCCCCGATAGAAAATGGCCGCCACGAAGCCTGCCAGATCACCTACGACCCCGCCGCCCAAGGCCACCACCAGGGATTTTCGGTCGTGTCCCGCGCGTATCATTTCCCGGCTGAGCGCTTCGGCTTGGCTCAGGGATTTTGAGGCTTCGCCGGCAGGCACCGTGTGAAGCGTGCAGGAAAATCCAGCGGATTGGAGCGACTCGACGAGCGTTGCGGCGTGCAAGCGGGCGACCGTGGCATCGCTGATAATCGCGACGTGATGGCCGCCCAACTCGGATTTTACCAAGTAATCCCCCGCTTCACTCAAAATCCCAGATGCGACAACAACGTCGTACGAACGTTCCGCAAGATCAACATGAACAGTGGCCATGCCTCCTAGCATCATAACTTCACGCCTGTTGTCCATCCCAGAGGTGCGCCGATTTGATCTCTAACCATCAGATCTCTCTATCGGGGGGCACCGCGTTGCGATACTGCACTGGCGTCATCTGATAGCGCCTCCGAAACTGCGTCGCAAAATACTGGCTAGAGTTGAACCCCGTGCGCAACGCGATTTGGGTGACAGAACTCCCCGGGCTGCTCCGTAAGGCGCGCGCCGCGTGTTCCAATCGGCAATGATTCAGATAGGCCATCGGGCCGCTGTTGACCAGTTCACGGCAATGCTTGGCCATGGTCGTGATGCCCATCCCGCACTCATTGGCCATGCTCTCAAATATCCAGGGCTCCGCACTGCTCGCCGGGTTTTCTGCTAAATCCTTCAGAAACAACTCCACCGTGCGCCGACGCGTGATCAAATCCGGCGATTCTTCAAGCTGTTGGGCTACTAGAATATCTAGCAACTCAACGAGCAGCCGATTCACCGCCACCGCCAAACGCGACGTCATGCGCGGCTCATTCCAATGCGCGACACACTCGGCCAAATCCCGAAATACCTGCCGGATGTGACGGTTAGCCACCCAAACCGACTGCTCACCATGGCGGAGTTTCTGTGTGAGTTCCGCGAGATCCCGAGGTGATAGAACTAACCACGATGGCCACTGCCATTCCTGATTGGGCCGCCTGACCCCCACATCCAGAATCAACCAATACAATCGCCCACGGCCAATGTGGGGGTCGCCCAACTTATGCATTTGCCACGGCCGTGTGAGCGTGAGATCTCCGGCGTGGAGGTGGTGGGTCTTGCCGTCCACGGTGAAACCCATTCCCCCGGTCTCGAGAAACACGAGCTCGAGCCCTTCGTTGCGGTGCGCATCCAACCCCCAATCCTGAACCCCGCGGCAACTCCAGAATCCGACGTTCGTCAGGCCCGGCAGTGTGTTCAAATTCATTCGTTTCCCCGGGTAGTAGCCCTTGGAGATGGCATGCAACTGGATTTTCCCCTCCCGCATCGCCTTCCACTGCGGCGCGCAACTGTCGATTTCAAAGCGATCTCCCCCCATTTGATAGATCGGGGCGGGCATGGCGGCTCTCATGCAATGTTCATTATCCTTCGCCGCAGAAATATGCAAGACCGGAGGCCCATCTTTCTGTATCAACAACGAAGGTGACGAAAAACTCGTAGGCGGCCACGCTCATGGCGCGTCTATCACCCTAACAAACCAAAGCACCCTCATGACCATCAGCATTCTGGATTGGACCCTTGTTGTCATTTACCTCGTCGCAGTGGTCGGGCTCGGATGTTGGGCCGGCATAAGCGCCAAACGGAAAGGCCAGCGCAAGGGAGAATCGGTGGCTGGCGATTATTTCATGGCCGCCCACACGTTGAAATGGCCCGTGATTGGCCTAGCCCTATTCGCGACTAACATCTCTTGCGTCCACCTCGTCAGTCTCGCCCAGTCCGGTTACGACACCGGCCT
>JBDLWH010000144.1:0-3950 GCA_039804325.1 Verrucomicrobiota bacterium | reverse complement strand
CCCCCCCCCCCCCCCCCCCCCCCCCCCCCCCCCCCCCGCGCGTGCCCGTGTATCACGGAGAACTAGCAAAAAAACATATACAGAAAAGAATGCTCGAGAGTCAAACTTTATCTGTTGGGCGCTTTTTTCTACCCGTTAGAATCGCGACGTCGCAAGCTAATGGTTTCCAAGCGATTCGCTCGGTTCGCGATGCTTGTGATGGGGCCCGCGCACGCGCCCATCGAGAAATCAGGTCAAAGCAAAGACATCTCGCAGTTCGTGAGTGAGGGCTGCGACGGCTTCGGCCATGGAGGCGGGGTGGTCCATTTCGGTTTCGAGGCTCGTCATGGTGACGCCGTTGAGTCCGCATGGAGTGATGGCGAGAAACGGAGGCAAGCACTGAGAGGTGATATTGAGGGCAAACCCATGCATGCTGATCCATTTACGCACGCCCACACCGAGGGAGGCGAGTTTTCGGTTTTCTACCCAGACGCCTGTGAGGCCGGGGCGGCGGCCTGCTTTCACGCCAAACCCCGAGCAAACGCGAATCAACGCATCCTCGAGATCGCGTAGGTGGCGATGCAGATCTCGGCCGCGCAGGTTGAGATCTACTATCGGATAGCCAACCAGTTGTCCCGGGCCGTGATAGGTGGCTTGGCCGCCGCGGTTAGTTTCAAAAACAGGAAATGCCAGCGAGGGTGAGTCTCGCAGTGACGATTGGTCGCGCAGACGGCCAATCGTGTAAACGGGTTCGTGTTCTAACAATAAAACAGTATCGCCGCCGGTCCCGTTGAGGATGGTTTCCACGTGTTGTTGTTGGAGGGTGAGACCTTCCTGATAGCTGAGAGGGGCTGGGAAATGGAGGATTTGGACCATACGAGTGAGGCAGCGCAACGGGTTGTGTGGCGAACGTGTGATGGTTGCTACGATCAAACTAGGCGTCGGTCTAGCAGTTTGGCCTTGAGGGGGTCGGACGCTTGGAGGTGGGCTAGGGCGATGGCGAGAGCGTCGGCGGCGTCGGGTGGAGGGGTTTCTGAGAGACCCAAGAGTGCACGGACCATGAAGGCCACCTGCGATTTATCCGCGTTGCCATTGCCCACAACGGCCATTTTTACCTTTCTCGGTGCGTATTCGTAAACTGGTAGGGCGTGGTCGGCGGCGGCGATGATGGCTGCGGCGCGCGCGGCACCCATGGTGATGGCGGTTTGGTGGGACTGCACGTAGATGATGCCTTCTACCGCCACCTCGTCGGGTTGAAATTTTTGGATGACGTTGACGAGGTGGGTTCTAATGGCCGATAGAGCGGCCGATTGGATGAGTTTTTGAGGGATGGCGATAACGTCGTAAGCGAGCACGGTGGGTTTGCGTGCGTCGCCCTCTAGCACGGCATAGCCGGTGTTTCGAATCGCAGGGTCTATGGCGAGCACTCTCATGTTAGGTCGGCGCAACTAACGAGATCTATCGATCCGTTGGGAATTGATCGCATGCTAGAGCTTGACGCTCTGGAATCGGCATGGGGACAGCATGCTCGAGCCAGTGAGCAACTAGCGTCGTTTTTTGCCACCGCCGCCGCTCTTGGGTTTGCGTATCGGCTTACGCGGTGAATCGTCGAGCAGCGCCGTGTAGATATAGGCAAAGTCATCGAGTTTGCGACGTGGGATTTTCTGATCGATGAAAATTTCCACGGATTTTGCGTAATCGAGTTCGTCGGCCGTGAGGATGGTGAAGGCGTCGCCCTCGGCCTCGGCGCGGCCGGTACGCCCGATGCGGTGGACGTAGTCTTCGGCATTTTCGGGGACGCGGTAGTTGATGACGTGGGAGACGCCCGAGATATCGATGCCGCGCGCGGCGACATCGGTGGCGACAAGGATTTCATAGTCACCAGACTTGAATCCAGCCAGCGCCTTCATGCGGTCCACCTGATTGATATCAGAATGCATGGCGGCGACTTTTTGCTGGCCTGTGGATTTGATCAATTGGGTGAGCTGGTCGGCCTCCTTGCGGGTGCGAGTAAAAATCATGACCGAGTGGTAGTCGGTTTGCTTGAGTAGTTCCAACAGCAGTTCGTCGCGTTGATCCATGGCCACGGGATAGAACGCGTGGGTGACGGTGGTGGGGATGGAGGCGCGGGCGATTTCGATGCTCAACGGATCGGTGAGGCACCATTGGGCGAAGGTTTGTATGGCCGGCGGCATGGTCGCCGAGAAAAACAGGGTCTGGCGACCGTCCCACGGGCAGAGGTTAACGATTTTGCGCACCTGGGGCAAAAATCCCATGTCGAGCATGCGGTCCACCTCGTCGAGAATGAGCACCTTAATTTCACCAAAGCGCATCGTGCAGCGGTAGAAGTGATCGACGAGTCGGCCGGGGGTGGCCACCACGATATCGGCACCTGCGGCGAGTTGCTCGGATTGAGTGCCTAGGCCGACGCCGCCATAGAGCAAGGCCACTTTGAGGCCGGTGTGTTTGCCGTATTTTTCAAATTGGCCGGCGACTTGGTGAGCGAGTTCACGGGTTGGTTCGAGGACGAGGATCTGGGGTTTTCCGAGTTTTTCGATCTTCGAGAGGGTGGGCAAGGCGAAAGCGGCGGTTTTTCCGGTGCCGGTTTGCGACGCGCCGATGACGTCCTTTCCATCGAGGATAATCGGAATGGCCTGCGCCTGAATCGGCGTGGGCGTGGTGTAACCGGATTCCTCAATGGCTTCCAGGACGGCTGCGGACAGCCCAAGTGTGTCAAATCCCATGTGGCGGCTTAGTTAGTGGGGGAATCGACCGTGGTCAAGGGGCGATTGACAAATTGCACACCGACGCGCTGGCAATCTGAATCTGATTCACGGTGTGGCGCACCGGACTTTGGGTCGTTTTGAGCATTCGTTGATTCTCGAAACCCTCCGTCATGCCTTCATTTCTCGCTATCGAAGGGTTTTCCCCTCATGAACGCGCAATTGATCGTAAATCCGACTTGGCTAATTCGGAGATTTTGGTCTTTATTTTCCCGCATGAATCGCACAAGCCCCCATTCACATCCAGCTGGCATGCCTGCCATGGACGGATATGACTTCGATGATCGGCCCTTTTTGATTTTCTGGGAGATCACGCGCTCGTGTGCGCTGGCGTGCAGCCATTGCCGGGCGGAGGCCCAACCCCATCGGCACCCAGATGAACTCGATGCCTCAGAGGCCCAGCACTTGATCGGCCAACTTGCCGCGTGGAAGCCGCCTATGTTGATTCTCACCGGTGGCGATCCGCTCATGCGGCGTGACGCTTTGGATCTGGTGCGCTCGGCGAGCGCGGCCGGATTGCATGTGGGGCTGAGCCCCTCGGCCACTCAGCGGTTGTTGCAAACGGATTTTGCAGCACTCAAGACCGCCGGGGTGCAACGCATGTCATTGAGCCTAGATGGAGCGACGCGCGAGACCCATGATGCGTTTCGCGGCGTGACAGGCACCTATGACCGGACCCTGGAAGCCGTGCGTCGCGCCCATGATGTCGGGTTGAGTCTGCAAATTAACACCACTCTGACTCGTGGTAATATGGGCGAATACGAGGATTTTAAACGCCTCATGTTCGAACTCAAACCCGCGATGTGGAGCGTTTTTCTCCTCGTGCCGACCGGTCGCGCCGGGTTGGCCGACTTGCCGGATCCCGCGGACATCGAACGGGTGTTTGAGGACATGGCCGGCCTAGTCGGCAAGGCACCATTCGCGGTGAAAACCACTGAAGGTCATCATTTCCGGCGTGTCGTCATGCAAAAATCCGGTGGCGGGGCGTCTCAGCCGCGGCCAGGCATGCGATCGCCGCTAGGAATCCGTGACGGTCGCGGAGTGATGTTTATTTCCCACGTGGGGGAGGTCTCGCCGAGCGGGTTTCTGCCCATGGTTTGTGGCAACGTGAAAACCACCCATCCCGCAGAAATCTATCGACATCATCCCTTGTTCGTCTCGTTGCGCGACAATAACGCGCTTGGCGGC
>JBDLWH010000143.1:0-7998 GCA_039804325.1 Verrucomicrobiota bacterium | reverse complement strand
GGTGGTGGCTTTCAGGGGACCACCGTGGATTTCGATTTGGCCTATCGGTTCACCATGCGAGAAATGGACGGTTTCGCTCATGCGGGCACCCATGCGGGTGAGCACTCTGAGAATGGCGGTGCGTGTCGGGTTGAGGCCGACATCGTTGATGCGCAGGTATGATCCGGGCAGGGCGGCTGCGGCCACCAACCAGAAAGCGGCGCTCGAAATATCCCCCGGCACCGTGAAATCACAGGCAACCGGAATCTGCCCGCCCCGTATCGTAATCGCCTCACCGTCTTGGTCGGTGTTCACCCGAAATGAGGCGAGCATGCGCTCGGTATGATCACGCGTTTCGGCCGGCTGAATGACGGTCGTGAGACCATCGGCGAAGAGCCCGGCAAGTAAGATGGCGCTTTTGACCTGGGCGCTGGCCACAGGCATTTGATAGGTGATCGGCTTGATCTTGGCAGGATGCATGACCAACGGGGCGCATCCCGGTTTGGTGCCACGCGTTTCAATGCGGGCACCCATTTGGCCGAGCGGGGTAGTGATGCGGCCCATCGGGCGCGAGGAAAGCGACGCGTCGCCAAAAAGTTCGGTGGCAAACGGCTGGCCGGCGAGCAATCCGGCGAGCAAGCGCATGCCGGTGCCAGAATTTCCGCAATCGATGGGAGCAGTTGGGGGGCGCAGCGTCAGGGATTGTCCGTGGATGACGATGCGAGTTGGTCCGAATCCGACGAGTTCTTCGAGCACCTCGTGGGGTGCTCCGAGGGCCTGCATGGCGTAAAGCGTGTTGAGGCAATCTTCGCTGGGGAGAAAATTGCGGATGGCGCATCGCCCGTTGGCTAGGCCGCCGAGGATGGCGGCTCGGTGAGACATGCTTTTGTCTCCCGGCACGGTGAATTCTGCGTTGAGTTGGGTGATGGCGGTGACTCGGAATTCCGACATGAATGGGGGTGGTGGGATCGATCTAGGAAGGAGATTGGAGCAGGTCGCGTCGTTCCTTGGCGGTGGTGAGCCATTGTTGGGCGGGTTCCTGGGCGGCGTTTTCGAGGTGGGCGAGGATTTCGGTGAGATCGGCGAGAGTTTCGCGAAGCGGGGCGACGAGAGCCTCGCGGTTTTCGATAAGGATTTCCGCCCACATGTCTGGCGGGCCGGAGGCAATGCGCGTGGTGTCTCTGAGCCCACCGCCGCCGAAGCATCCTTCTAGCGGGTTTTGGAGGCAAACGCGAGCGGCGGATGCGGCGAGGATATGTGGCAGGTGGCTGATACGGGCGACCAGGGCGTCGTGGGTTGGGGCGCTCATCCAGGTGGTCAGACATCCGACGCTTTGCCAGAAGCGTTCCAATGGCTCGACCAAAGCCGGTCGGGTGGCGTCGTCGTGGGTAAGCAGGCAGGCCGCGCCCTCAAAGAGACCGGGGCGAGCCGCCGCAATGCCGACGCGTTCCGAGCCAGCCATCGGGTGGCTGCCGATGAATGGGATGCCGTGGGGAGCGAGCAACGGCGAGAGACACTGGTGGGGGGCGCGTTTTACGCTGCCGACGTCGGTCACGAGGCAGGTTGTAGGCAGGCCGGCAAGCAGGGCCAGAGCGGTGAGATCGGCCATGGCACCCACGGGCACCGCGAGGACGAGCAGATCGGTATGCGCAACGGCATGGGCGAGGTCGTCCGTGGCGTTGCGGATGCCTAAGCGGCTGGCGGCGGCGATCGTAGCGGGATTTCTAGCCCAGAGTTGGACGCGAGGAGGATTCTGCAACGACTCGAGGGCCATGGCGAGTGAACCGCCAAGGAGGCCGCCGCCCAAGATGGTGATGTGAGAGAAATCCGCGCTCATGCGACAAAAAACCGGGTCCAGTGGTCCGGACCCGGTGGTTTTTCAGAAACAAATTGGCCGGGAATCAGCGAGGGTCACGGGACGCGGAAATACTTTTTTTCGGCTTCCGAGTAGGTGGGGTCGCGGACCAGGGTGCCGCTGGGGATGTCGCGCACGTCAACCACCTTGTTGTTGTATGGGCTGAAGACGAATCCTTCTTTTCCGGGCACCTTGTTGGCAAACGCGTAATCACGTTTGGGTTCGGTGGCGGGTTTGGGTTGTTTTTCGGCGCTCGGTTGGTTCGTGGCGGGGGCGCTCGGTTCGGGCGTGGTGGAATTCGCGAGTGCCTCGGCTTCCTTCTTTTTGAGTTCGTCCTGCGCTTTGAGTTTCAGTTGCTCAGGAGTGGTGGTGGCGGTGGCAGGAACGACGGGAGATTTCTTTTTAGGTGGGGATTCGGTGTAGGGATAGCAAGAGGCGAACAAGACGCTGACGAGGGCAGCAAGACCGGTGCAGAGGCGGGAGTTCATAAGGGTGTGGTGGAAAAGGACTGGGGAGTTCGGAGGCAAGCGGCCGATAAAACCGGTGCGACACACGAAATAATGATCTTCACGGGCGTTCCGTCAAGCAAGGTCCTTGGTTTATCCCGCCGATTTCTCGGGAAAGATTGCCAAGCCCCAAGCTTGCCCTGCGCACCCGGCTAGGATGATGCTTCACGCACGTCATGCCAGATGCCACCATTCACACCCACGGGCAGGTCTTGGAAATCCCGGGCCCGCTGCTTTACCGCGTCGCCCTGCCCAACGGGAAAATCATTCTTGCCCATCTCTCGAAGGCGCTGGCCGAGGGCATGGTTGTCTTTGCCGTAGGCGACCAACTCTTGCTTGAGCTCACGCCATACGATTTTGATACGGCGAGGATTCTGGGGCTAGATGAGCGAGTGGGTTAGCGTTCGATGCGAAATCCGACACAATTCTCCAACAACGGTATGGTTTCGGCGTAATGGTTTTTCACATTGCGGGCGACAGGCGACTCTACGGTGATTTCGCGCAGGAAAGCGGCGAGTTCATCGGGTTCGGCCATGACGTGGAGTTCGACGCTGGCGTCGGGGAGGTTTTTGACCCACCCGCAGACGTCGAAGCTGCGAGCGAGATCCTTGACGGTATAGCGGAAGCCGACGCCCTGGACGTGGCCTTCAAAGATAACACGTTGAGCAATCATGGCGGCATCCAGAACTTAGGCGTGGGATTCAGCGACCCTTGCCCAACGGCCGAGTACGAGGGTTGATGGGGGCCCCATCCTTGAACGGATTGGTTTCGAGCGCGGAGGATTTCACTCCAAAGACCTGCTCCACGGTTTTGCCGGGCAGCAAGTTGTAAACGATGGGGGCGCTGCGGTTGCCTTGGGCGTCGTAGAGGTAACAGATCCGCTGGACCGGCATTTCCTTGCCAGTATTTTTATCGCGGCGTGTGACACGGGCGTCAAACATGCGTTCCTCGACGAGTTGCCCGTCGGATTTGCGGTAGCCATAGCTGACCTTGAACAACAACTGGTTTTGGCCGTCGAAAATCTTGCAGGCTACGGGATTGGCGTTGGCGTCCATGCGGTAAACCGTGAGCATGGTCAGCACACCGTTGGCCGAAAACTTTTTCTTGGTGAGCGTCCGGTCATCCGGTGCCCGGGTAAACATGGTGCGCGAGCCGTCCTCATGACGCATCACGCGCACGTTCGGGCCGTCAATCTCCTTGATCTCCGCGGTCGGTTCGTTCGCCTCGCAGAACCCCACCGTCATGAATCCCATGACTAGGGCGAGGATTTTCCAAGTTGCCAGCGGCTGCATGCCGGGCAAACTAGGCCCGACGGGCGGCGTCTGCAAGCCGCCAATTCCCGACATGATTTGGCACACCTCACGCGGCCCGCTCGAGCTCACCCGGAGAGCCCAGGTGATGGGCATTCTCAACGCTACGCCTGATTCGTTTTCCGACGGCGGTTGTTATTCGACGCTCGCCGCAGCGCTCAGCCACGCGCGCCGCATGATTGCCCAGGGCGCGACGCTCATCGACATCGGCGGCGAATCGACGCGCCCCGGGGCCATGCCGGTGGCCGCGGCGGACGAAATCGCGCGCACCCGGCCGGTGGTGGCCGCGCTGCGCGCCGAATGGGACGGGCACATTTCCATCGACACGACCAAGGCCGCAGTGGCAGCGGCCGCCCTGGCCGCCGGGGCAGACATCATCAACGACGTGAGCGGCCTGCGGGCGGACCCCGACATGCCCGCGCTCTGCGCGACAAGCGGTTGCGGCGTGGTCGTCATGCACATGCAGGGTGAGCCGAGGACGATGCAGCAGGCACCTCACTACGCGGACGTGGTGGCAGAGGTGAGCGCGTTTTTTGCGTCGCGCCTCGACGCCTTGGTGATGGCCGGCATTGCTCGAGAGGCGTTGTGTTTTGATCCTGGCATAGGGTTTGGAAAATCCCTCGAGCACAACCTAGCGCTGCTGCGTTCGTTAGGCCGGCTTTGCCCGCATGGGCGGCCATTGTTGTTGGGCATTTCCCGAAAATCTTTTTTGGGGGCGCTCATTGGATTCGACGCCCCGGGTGGGCGGGACGCGGCGACGGCGGTGGTCACGGCGTTGGCGCGTCAACAAGGGGTCATGCTCCACCGGGTGCATGACGTGCCAGCGAACATCGACGCCTTGCGCCTTAGCGAGGTGCTGCTAGACCAACGCGTCAGTTAAACCCCCTGACCGGCGGTCTGGGATTCACGGCGTAGCGGTATTTTTCGATTGCCTCGACGACACCCTTGGCCAAGGCGTTTTGATACTCTGGTGTTTCGATGAGGCGCGCTTCGCGAGCATGGGACAGGAAGCCACCTTCGAGCAGGATGGCCGGGTGGCGCACGCCTGAGAGCACATTGAAGCGGGCGTGTTTGATGCCGCGGTCAAACGTGTTGTTTTGGAGGCGGCGCAGGACGGAGCCGTGGACGGAGGTGGCTAGGGCGATGTTGGCGGAGTCGTGTTCGTTGCCGGTGCGCGCCTGGTTGTCTGCGGGGATGTGCCCGCGGCCGTAGTGCGAGACCCCCGGTGGCGACAGGGTGAAGGTTTCGATGCCCCGAGCTTCGCGACCGCCGGAATTGAAGTGGATGCAGACGAAGACGGCATTTTCGCGGATGGCATTGGCGAGATTGACGCGTTCCTGGAGGGTGAGAAAGACATTGGTTTCACGGGTCATGACCACCTTGAACCCGCGGGCTTGGAGCAGGGATTTGACTTGCCCGGCGACTTTGAGGTTATAAGTGGCTTCGGTGCCCAACGGGTTGGTGGCTCCCGCGTCCTTGCCGCCATGTCCGGGGTCGAGGATGACGGTGCGAAAATTCCCGGCGTTTTTGATGAAGCTGGGCCGCAGGACGGGATCGATGAGTTTGGCCAGATCCATGCGAGAGACGAAGAGTTTGTCGCCCAGCGAGGTGATCGGATAGGTGAAGACGAATTTGACGCCATTCATGAGGCATTCGTTGCCGCCGAGGTTAAGGTTCAACTCGTATTTCGCGTTTTCCAGGGTGATATGGCTGCCGGAGCGCGTGAGATGGGTGAAGGAGTAGAACCGTTTGACGCTCGCCAACGAGATATAATCGAGGCCATCAATTTTGGCGATTTCCCAATTGGCGGTGGTGGTGGCGGCCCTGAGTGATGGGCCGGAGAGGACGCCTAACCAAATGATGGCCATGGTGAGGCGAGCCAAAACCCATGGCAGGGAAAAGATCTGGGATCGGTGGAGCACAGGATTACTGATGGTTTACCAATGGAAAACCCCTCTGACAACAGGATTTTGTCGAGAAGTCCACGCAATTGGAATCAAGGGTGGATTGCCGGAGTAAGAGCGACTAGCATCGCGCGCCGATGCCAAAACGCAACCCGCCGGAGGGAAAATCCCGTCGTCAGCCCGCACAGGCCGCCAAATCACGCGGGCCAGGTGCCGGATCGCTTTTGTTGTGGGCTCCCTTTCATTTACTGAATTTGTTGAGTCGGTCGCTTCATTGGCCGGTGAGGGTATTGGTTCGTGCGGTGGGTTACCCGATGGTCGCGGGGCTTTACGTGGTGGGAGTGTTGGGGTGTGTTTACGGCATGAGGGCCAAGCATTACGACTTATCGGCCATTCACAGCATGCCCGAGCGTACGATCATCATCGACCACTTGGGCGAGGAAATCGGACGCATCCACGGAGAAAAACGCTCGCTCGTTCCGCTTGGCCAAGTTTCAGAAACCTTCCGCAAGGCTATCCTTGCTCGTGAGGACGACCGGTTTTTCAACCACGGAGCGATCGATCCCATCGGCATCGTGCGCGCGCTCACCAAAAATGCCCAAGGCAAGCGCGAGGGGGCGTCCACCATCACCCAGCAACTCGCATCGGATATTTTTCACCTCAAACGCGGCGAATCTCGCGGCGATATCCCCCGTCAGCTTGACCGCAAACTCTTGGAGATCGCTATCGCCATCCGCTTAGAAATCACCCTGGAAAAGGACCAAATTCTCGAGGCTTACATCAACCAGATCAATTGGGGACGCCAAATCAAGGGCATAGGCGAGGCGTCACGGATCTATTTCGAGAAACATCCGTCGCAACTCACGCTTTCCGAATCCGCCATGCTCGCGGGCATCGTGCGCGGGCCGGATGCGTTCAATCCGTTTCGGTCGTTAGCGGCCGCCACCCGCGAACGCGATTCGACCCTTGAGCGCATGGTCATTACCAAGGCGATCACGCGCGAGGATGCCGACACCGCTAAGCAGCAAGCCATCACGGCGCGACCCCAATGGCGGCGTGAGGCCCGCGAATCGTATGCCATGGACGCCATCCGCAACGACCTGGAAATCATCCTCGAAAAACAGGACATCGAACTCGGCGGCTTGGAGATCACCACCACCATCGACCTGCGAATCCAACAAAAAGCCGAGGCGGCGCTCGACGAAAAACTCCACTCGGTCGAGCGATTTTCGGGATATGCTCACCCGACACGTGCCGCGTGGGGGAAAACCCCGGAAGCCGACCGGGCCGACCCCGCGTATTTGCAGGGCGCGGTGGTTGTGGTTGAAAACCGGACCGGCGGGGTGCTCGCCGTGGTGGGCGGGCGCGACGCCAAGGAATCGCGGTTCAACCGCGCCAAGGAGGCAAAGCGCCAGCTTGGCTCGATTTTCAAGCCATTTGTGTATTTGGCGGCCATCGACCAAGGGCTGCGCCCGGAGGCTCCCATCAGCGACGGCCGTATCCAACCGGGCGAAATTCAAGCCGGGGGAACATGGCGGCCTAACAATTCAGATGGTCAATACGGTGGCATGGAGCCGGTATCCTATGGCCTGATTCGCTCGCGCAACACGATGTCGGTGCGCATCGGCAACTATGCGGGCATCCCCAAGGTCAAGGCCGTGGCGCACATGGCGGGATTTCTCACCCCCATGCCCGAAACCCCCACTTCATTTCTCGGGTCATGGGAGGCTACGCCGTGGGAAGTGGCCACAGCATACACGATTTTTCCAAACGGTGGGGCGCGCTATCGGCCGTATTTGATTTCACAAATCAAGGATCGTTCGGGCAACGTCCTTTACTCGACCTTACCGCTTTCCTATCAGGCAGCGCGCGGCAGTTCCGCATGGGCCGTGTCGCGCATCCTCCATGAAGTGGCGACGCAGGGCACGGCAGCATCCGTGCAACGCCTGGGTTTTGACAAACCTTGCGGGGGAAAGACGGGCACAACCAATGATTTCAAGGACGCTTGGTTCGCCGGCTACACCTCCTCGCTCACCTGCGCCGTCTGGGTCGGCTTCGATACCCCAAAAAAAACTTTTGCGGGCGGGTACGGGTCGGTGCTTTCCCTGCCAGTTTGGGTGGACATCATGAAAACAGCCGAGCGGCTTGGGTACAAAGCGGGCAAGCTCCACAGCAAGGTGAACTTGGTCAGCATGAACCTTTGCCGACTCTCGGGCAAACGCGCCACCACAGGCTGCGATGCCGCCGCAACCACCTATGCCGATCAAGTCCCCAGCGACATCGCCCTCCCCGATAACGACCTTTGCCCACTTCACCCGGCACGGGCACTCGCCGTTGACGAATCCCCGGGAGGTCCTGCGAGCGCCACCACCGAGGTGCCCATGCGTGCGCTGCCCGTCGAGGATCCTCCGCTGCGTGCCGAAGTGGTCGATGAACCGTAACCA
>JBDLWH010000142.1:0-7531 GCA_039804325.1 Verrucomicrobiota bacterium | reverse complement strand
CACGAACTCGCTATCGTCCTTAGCGCACTAAACCGCCCCAAGGATGCCGTCACCCAGCTCATTGAGGCCGTCAAATTGGCTCCCAAAGACCCCGAGTTCCACTACAAACTCGCCCTCGCCCACAACGAGGCCGCCGAACCGCAACGCGCACTGAGCGAATTGGAGCTGGCCGTCCAGTGCGACCCACTCCATGCCCGGGCCGCATACAATCTCGGGTTGGCCCGCAACAGCGCCGGAAACACGAACGGCGCAATTCAAGCGCTGCTGGCCGCCGCTGCCGCCGACCCGAACGATCCGCGCATCCCCTACGCCAGGGCCACCATTCACGCTCAAATCGGACAAATCCACGAGGCTAGATTGGCCGCCACCCGGGCACTCGAATTGAATCCCCAATCCGTCGAGGCCGCCAAATTGTTGAATCAACTCCCGCCAGCGTCGAGGTGACACTCGGCAATCACCACTTGCCTCATCCCATCGGCTGCGGTTTCTCACCCAAAAATCCCATTGATGCGCCGCTCACGTCGTGCTCGTCAGCTGCAATCTCCCCGCTGCAACACATCCCCGATGGTCAGGCCCTCCCATACATCCTGATTTTCAGCTCTTTGAAGAATTTTGCTTTTCTCCGAGTTTTTTTTTGACAGGGTGGCGGGTTTTGGTAAGGTCCGCCCGTTCTTCCCCACTGCCTCTCAGGGGTGCCGCGTCCAGTCTCATTCATTTCGGTGACAGGTCGCGGTGTTTTTGTCGGGTCGAAGGTAGGGCGAAACATTCCATTGCTCGCGTAGCTCAGGGGTAGAGCGCATCCTTGGTAAGGATGAGGTCGAGGGTTCAATTCCCCCCGCGAGCTCCAGGGGTCTCACGATAAATCTCAACCGTCTCAAGCAGAACAACAACCACCATGGCAAAAGAAGCATTCAAGCGCAACAAGCCGCACGTCAACATTGGCACCATCGGCCACGTTGACCACGGGAAAACCACCCTCACCGCCGCGATCACCAATACGCTCGCAGAAAAGGGCTTGGCCCAAAAGAAAAGCTACGCCGACATCGACGCAGCTCCTGAAGAACGCGAGCGCGGCATCACCATCAACACCGCCCACGTGGAATATGAAACAAACAAGCGCCACTACGCCCACGTTGACTGCCCAGGCCACGCCGACTATGTGAAAAACATGATCACCGGTGCCGCTCAAATGGACGGTGCCATCCTCGTGGTCTCCGCCGCTGACGGCCCAATGCCACAAACCCGCGAGCATATCTTGCTTGCACGCCAGGTCGGCGTCCCTGCTCTCGTCGTCTTCATGAACAAGGTGGACCTCGTGGACGATGCCGAACTCCTCGAACTCGTCGAAATGGAAGTCCGCGACCTCCTCTCGGTCTATGAATATCCAGGTGACGAAATCCCCATCGTCATGGGCTCCGCCAAGGCCGCCCTCGAAGGCGACGCCGCCCAAATGGAAAACATCCAAAAGCTCATGGATGCTGTGGATGCCTACATCCCTGAACCCGAGCGCGTTATCGATAAGCCGTTCCTGATGCCCGTCGAAGACGTCTTCTCGATTGAAGGTCGCGGCACCGTCTGCACCGGCCGCGTCGAACGCGGAATCGTTAAAAAAATGGAGGAAGTGGAAATCGTCGGCATTCGCGACACCCAAAAAACCACGGTCACCGACATCGAAATGTTCCGCAAACTTCTTGATGAAGGCCGTGCTGGTGACAACGTCGGCCTGCTCCTTCGTGGCCTCAAAAAGACCGACGTCGAACGCGGCCAAGTCATTGCCAAGGTCAACACCGTCAAGGGTCACAAGAAATTCAAGTCCGAGATTTACGTCCTTTCCAAGGAAGAAGGCGGCCGCCACACCCCGTTCTTCTCGAACTATCGTCCGCAGTTTTACTTCCGCACCACCGACGTCACTGGCAGCATTCAGCTTCCTGAAGGCGTGGAAATGGTCATGCCCGGTGACAACATCAGCTTGGAAGTCTCGCTCATCACTCCCATCGCCATGGAACCGACCATGCGCTTCGCCATTCGCGAAGGCGGTCGCACCGTGGGTGCTGGTCGCGTCGGCGAAATCCTCGATTAATCATTCATGAGGTGCCTTCTCGCCCCGTCTCATATCGATTGGGGCGACGAAGGTATGATTTAGGGGCATCCCGATTCCTTCGGCTGCCCCTAAAAATGCCTCTATACGGCAGTAGTTCAATTGGTAGAGCATCGGTCTCCAAAACCGAGTGTTGGGGGTTCGAGTCCCTCCTGCCGTGCCATCACTTTTCAGTCAAAACGTCACCGCATTATGTTTTCTAAAATCTCCAATTTTCTCGGCGAGGTCAAAGGCGAACTCCGCAAAGCGAGCTGGCCATGGGAATCCGACCCGAAAATCAAGGGGTTTAAGAAATACAAGGAACTCGTGGATTCCACCATCGTGGTGCTCATCGCCATGATCCTGTTGGCGGCCTTCGTCCAAGCATGGGATTTCTTCCATGTTTTGTTCGTAGGCCTTTGCACCAACCTCGGCCGCTGAGCCACTGTCGATTTCTTCCCCTTTCTCAATCTCCGACCGACCCGTCATGTCTGAAACCAAGCCCTTCCGAGACCAGTGGTATGTTGTGCAAGTCCTCTCCGGCCAGGAGGGGAAAGTTCGCGACCGTATCCAACGCACGGCCGAAGCCGAAAACATGACCGAAGAGATCCGCGAGGTCCTCGTGCCAACCGAAATGGTCTCCGAAATCCGCCGCGGCAAAAAAACCGAAACGAAGAAAAAATTCTTCCCCGGTTATATCATCGTCAACATGAACCTCAGCACTGAGGACGGCCAACTCGTCGAGAAGACTTGGTTTTTCATTAAAGAGATGGACGGGGTGATCGGTTTCGCAGGCACCAAGGATAGGCCAGCGCCCATGCGCCAGCGTGAAGTCGAGGCGATGCTCTCACAAATCAAGGAACGCGAAGAAAGCGTCCGCCCCGCCATCAGTTTCGAGGTCGGCGATACGGTCAAGGTCGCAGATGGCCCGTTCCAAAGTCAGAACGGCATCGTCGAGGAAATCGACCCGGAGCGCGGCAAACTACGCGTCTCGGTCACCATTTTCGGCCGCAGCACGCCCGTTGAACTCGAATACTGGCAAGTCGAACGAGCGTGATTTGTCTCGACCCGCACTCATAAATTTTCAATCACCCCTCTCCCGAACGTAACACCGCATTCATTATGGCCAAGGAAGTCGTCAAAATCATCAAGCTCCAGATCAAAGCCGGAGCTGCCAACCCGTCACCACCCGTCGGTCCGGCCCTCGGCCAAGCAGGCGTCAATATCATGGCATTCTGCAAGGAATTCAATGCCGCCACTCAGAGTCAAACTGGGGACGTGCTGCCCGTGGTCATCTCGGTTTACAAGGATAAGTCATTTTCCTTCGTAACCAAGAAGCCCCCCGCTGGCAACCTCCTCAAAAAAATCGCTGGCCTCGCCTCTGGTTCCAAAGAAGCCAATAAAATCAAGGTCGGCAAAATCACCAAAGAGCAATTGATGGAAGTCGTGAAAATCAAAATGCCCGACCTCAACACCAAAGACCCCGAAGCCGCCGCCCGCATCCTTGCCGGCACCGCCCGCCAAATGGGCCTCGAAATCGAAG
The DNA here is from genome assembly GCA_039804325.1 of Verrucomicrobiota bacterium. Taxonomy (GTDB): domain Bacteria; phylum Verrucomicrobiota; class Verrucomicrobiia; order Verrucomicrobiales; family Akkermansiaceae; genus Luteolibacter. The sequence goes on along the minus strand of JBDLWH010000142.1, from coordinate 3,911 downwards.
GCATGTAACTCTCTCCGCCAAGATCTCCTCTCAGGATCTCGGCACCCCCGCAGGAGGAAATCGCATCCCGCGATCTCCGAACGAACTGCTTACCTACAACACCATGGCCAAATTCCGCAGCAAACGCTATAAAACGGCAGCCGCTCTCGTCCAAGCCGGCAAGAGCTACTCGCTTATCGACGCTATCAGCACCGTGAAGCAATTCCCGGCACCCAAATTCACCCCCACCGTCACGCTCTCGTTCCACCTTGGTGTGGACCCCCGCAAGAGCGATCAAATGGTCCGCGGATCGGTTTCACTCCCTCACGGCACCGGAAGAAATGTCCGCGTCGTCGTCTTCGCCCAAGGCTCTGCCGCTGAAGCTGCTATCGCTGCCGGCGCTGAACACGTCGGCTTCGAGGATCTCATCAAAAAAGTCCAGGACGGCTTCACGGATTTCGATTCCGCCATCGCCACTCCCGACGCCATGACCGAAGTGCGTAAAATCGCCCGGATCCTCGGCCCGCGCGGGTTGATGCCCAACCCGAAAACCGGCACCGTCACCGACGATACCGGCAAGGCTGTGCGCGAAGTCAAAGCAGGTCGCGTCGATTTTAAACTCGATAAAAATGGCAACGTCTCGGGCTCTATCGGTAAAACCTCGTTCACTGCCGATCAACTCGAAGAAAATGCCCGCGCCTTTGTCGGCAGCGTCGTGCGTGCCAAACCCGCTTCGGCCAAGGGCAACTACATCCAAGCCGTCACCATGGCTGCTTCGATGCTCCCCGGCATCCCGCTTGAAGCCGCCACTTACACCAAAGCTTCTGCCTAACACCCCAGCCCGCCAACGACATGAATCCCGATAAGAAAATCATCATCAACGGTCTGCTGGAGTGCGTGAACGCCTCCCCGTTCCTCATCGTCATCGATTATACCGGCCTCACCGTCCACCAGTTCACCGAACTGCGTAATCGCCTCAGCGTCAGCGGTGCTCGCTGCACCGTCGCCAAAAATACCTACATGCGAAAGGTGCTCAACGAAGCCGGCTTGCCCGACATCGGCGTGGACCTCGTCGGCCAAATGGCCTACGTCATGGGCGATAATGAAGTCTTCGCCGCCGCGAAAGTGCTCAAGAGTTTCGAAAAGGAATTCAAAAAGCCCGAAATGAAGGTTGGCCTGCTCGGCAACGCCATCCTCGATGCCGATAAACTCAAGGCCATTGCAGAAATTCCTTCACGCGAAGCGGTTCTCTCTCAATTGCTCGGAACCATCCTCGAACCCGCATCCCGCATCGCTCGCGTCATCAAAAATAAATTTATCCCGGATGAAACCGATGCGCCCGATGATTCGAGCGTCACCGAAGAACCCGCCACCGAAACCACAATCTGATAGGATGGCGTCGGCGTCTCCCGCCCTCGCCTGAACCCATAATGGTTCCTCGTCGGAGCGGCGGCTGCCGTTCTGAAATCCCCGGAGGCTCCGGGGGCGACGATACCGAACAAGGAGAATCAAACCACATGGCTAATATAGACACACTCGTTGAAGAACTCGGCAAGCTCACCGTTCTGGAAGCTGTCGATCTCGTGAAAAAATTGGAAGAAACTTGGGGCGTTTCCGCCGCGGCTCCTGTCGCGATGGCCGCCGGTCCTGCCGCCGTCGAGGCCGTCGAAGAAAAGACGGAATTCGATGTCGTCCTCACCGATATCGGCGCGAACAAAATCGCCGTCATCAAAGCGGTGCGCGAAGTCGCTCCTGGCCTCGGTCTTGCCGATGCCAAGAAGCTCGTCGAGAGCGCCCCGGCCAAGATCTTGGAAGGCGTCGCCAAAGATGCCGCCGAAACCGCCAAGAAAAAGCTCGAAGAGGCTGGTGCCAAAATCGAACTCAAGTAACACCTACCGGATTTTTCCCGGAGCGGCGCAATCCGCTCCGGGATCATCCGTCGTGCTCGGCTCAAGATTCTGAATCACCTCACAGGCTTTTGCTCCGATTCCGACGCATCTTTTCCACCCTTGATATCCACCCTGCCTGAGACCGTTCGCGGCTCGGGCTCAATTTGTCATTAGAATACCACATAACGCCATGGCTGAACGTCTCTATTTCGGGAAATTCGAAGAGGTCATTGAACCGCCTAACCTCATTGAGGTCCAAAGCCGCTCATACGACGAGTTTCTACAAAAGGAAGTGCCTCCCAGTGCAAGGGCAGACGCGGGCCTGCAAGCGGTTTTCCGCGAGGTCTTCCCGATCAAAAGCTACGACGAAGCCATTGAATTGGATTTCGTGACCTACGACATCGAAGATCCCAAAATCACGTCGCTCGATTCGCTGCGCAATAGCGAGAGTTATAGCGCTGCCCTTTACGTCACCTTTAAACTCAAGGATGAAACCGGCACCAAAAAGGAACGTGTTTACATGGGCGAACTGCCTATGATGACACGCCGCGGTACCTTCATCATCAATGGCGCCGAACGCGTCATCGTCTCCCAACTCCATCGCTCACCAGGTATCTGTTTCGAAACCTCCGAGCACCTCAACGGTAAACTCCTCCATTCGTTCCGCATCATCCCTGACCGCGGATCATGGCTCGAAGTGCAGTTCGATACGAACGACCTGCTCTATGTCTATTTGGACCGCCGCCGCCGCCGCCGCAAATTCCTGGCCACTACCTTTTTGCGCGTCTTGGGCTACCCAACGGACCGCGATATCGTGAGCCACTTCTACTCGCCCGAAGCCTTGCCCCTGAGTGAGTCGATGGACGAAGCCGAGCTGGGCCACAAGGTGCCCTTCGAGGATATCCGCGACGGTGAACTTGTCGTGGCCAAAGCCTACGAACCCCTCACCATCGGTATCGTTCGCCAACTCCTCGCTCTGGGCCACCAAACCGCTGAAGTCATTGACGGTCGTGAGGACGAAATTCTCCTCAAATCGCTGCGCAAGGATCCTGCGAAAGACGAAGAAAGTGCGTTGAAAGATATCTATCGGAAACTGCGTCCCGGCGACCCGCCCACCGCATCTAACGCCCGCGCTCTGCTCAAGCGCCTGTTTTTCGACCCGAAGAAATACGATCTCACTCGCGTGGGTCGTTACAAAATCAATCAAAAGCTCGGCATCACCGTCAATGCCGACCAGCGCATCATGGTGCCCGAGGATTTCCTCGCCGCCGTGCGCTATATCCTCAAGTTGAAAAAAGGCGACGGTGTCATCGATGATATCGATCACCTTGGCTCACGCCGCGTCCGTGCCGTCGGCGAACTGCTCGCTAACCAGTGCCGCGTCGGCCTCGCCCGTACCGAACGCCTTGTCAAAGAGCGCATGACTCTCTTTGACGTGAATATCGAGGGCATGACCCCGCAGAAACTCATCAACCCCAAGGCGCTTTCCGCCGTGGTGCGCGATTTCTTCGGCCGCAGCCAGCTCTCTCAGTTCATGGACCAGACCAACCCGCTGGCCGAACTCACCCACAAACGCCGCCTCTCTGCCCTCGGGCCTGGCGGCCTCAACCGCGACCGCGCCGGCTTCGAAGTGCGCGACGTCCATCCATCGCATTACGGCCGTATCTGCCCGATCGAAACCCCAGAAGGTCCTAACATCGGTCTCATTAACTCGATGTGTACCTATGCTCGAATCAATGAGTTCGGCTTCATCGAAACTCCCTACCGCCGCGTAACCGAATCTAGGGTCACTAACGAAATCGAGTATCTCACCGCCGACCAAGAGGAAAATTTCCTCATCGCCCAGGCTAACAACCCGATCGACAAACAAGGCAACTTCCAAACCGAACGCATCACCGCGCGTGAAAAAGGCGGCGAGTTTATCGAGGCCTTGCCAAGCGATGTTCACTACATGGACGTCTCACCCAAGCAGCTCGTCTCGGTGGCCGCTGGCTTGATCCCCTTCCTCGAACACGATGACGCTAACCGCGCTCTGATGGGTTC
>JBDLWH010000141.1:0-4362 GCA_039804325.1 Verrucomicrobiota bacterium | reverse complement strand
CGGCGGCTTCATCGGGTCTGGCCCCCAAGAAATCATGGTCCGCAATCTCGCCATGACCACCGACCTCGCCGAACTCGCCCAAACCGTCATCAAAACCACCAAAGATCGCTCGGTTTCTATCGGCGATGTCGCCAATGTCGTCTGGGACGTCGAGCCAGTCCGGGGCAACGCCGCCATCGATGGCACTCCCGGGGTCATCATGAGTGTCACCAAAGCCCCTGGCTTCGACACCATCGCCCTCACCGAAAAAATCGAGGCCGCCATCGGCGAACTCAACCCCACGCTGCCGTCCGGCGTCCAGGCCACCGTGCTCTTCCGCCAGCGGGATTTCATCGACCACGGGATCAAAAACCTAACTGAAGCGATCCGCGATGGGGCCATCATGGTGACCATCGTGTTGTTTCTCTTCCTGCTGAATTTTCGCACCACGTTTGTCACGCTGATGGCGATGCCGTTGAGTTTTGCCATCACGCTCATCACGTTTAAATGGTTCGGCCTGAGCGTCAACAGCATGACCCTCGGCGGCCTCGCCGTCGCCATCGGCATGGTCGTGGATGACGCCATCGTCGATGTGGAAAACGTCCATCGGCGATTGCGCGAAAACGCCCTGCGCCCGATGCCGCTCCCTAAACTGAAAGTCATCGCCGATGCCTCCGGGGAGGTGCGGAATTCGATCTTCTACGCAACCATTTTGATCATTTTGGTGTTCCTCCCATTGTTAGGTCTAGCAGGTGTGGAAGGTCGCCTCTTTGGCCCTATCGCCATTGCCACGATCATCAGCATGGTCGCCTCGTTTCTCGTTTCCCTCACCGTTATCCCCGTGCTCTGCTCGCTCGTGCTGCGCGACCCCACCCAGGCCGCCAAACCTGGCTCGCCCCAGGCCGCTCACACCGACGGCTACCTGGTCCGTGGCTTGAAATGGTTGCTGAAAAACACCTTGCTGCGCCTCAGCCTGGATTATCCCATGCTCGTCCTAGGCGCGGTAGCCTGCATGCTGCTTGCCGCCTGCTCGCTCTATCCACTCATGGGCCGCGATTTCCTCCCTGCTTTCCACGAAGAAACCGTCATCATCACCACCGGTGCCGCACCCGGCACCGCGATGGGCGAAATGGAACAACTCGCCGCCTCCATCGAGACCAAACTCCGCGAGGTCCCAGAGGTTAATCACATCGGGCGCCGTATCGGCCGCGCCGAACGCAGCGACCATATTGTGCCAATTTCCAACGCTGAATTCGATGTGGACTTCAAAACATCTGCCACCGGGCGCACCCGCGAGGAAATTCTCGCCGATATCCGCGCCCGCGTCCGCCAAGTCCCCGGCTCGTTCAGCGCGGTGGCCGGGCCGCTATCACATCGCATCAGCCACATGCTCAGCGGCGTGTCGGCGCCCGTGGCGATCAAGGTGTTTGGCCCCGACCTCGAAGCCGCCCGCAACATCGGCACCCAAATCCAGCAACTCGCGAAAAAAATCCCTGGTCTCGAAGATGCCAAGCTCGACCAACAAGCGCCGATTCCACAGCTTCGTATCGAGGTCAACCGCGAACGAGCGCTCGCCCATGGGGTCACCCCCGGCTCGATCAACGACACACTCGCAACGATGTTAGGTGGCGAGACGCTCGCCCAACTCCGCGATGGCCAGCGCTCCATCGATCTAGCGATTCGCTTACCCGAGTCATGGCGGGAAAACCCGGCGCGCTTCGGCGAGTTACCCATCGAAACGCTGAGCGGCAGGCGTATTCCGCTCGGGCTAGTGGCGGATATTCGGGAGGCCCAAGGCCCCAACGCCATCTCCCGTGAAAACACCCAACGGCGGTTCATCGTTTCAATCAAACCCACCCGCAGCGATGCCGGCGAGTTGGTGGCCGAGCTCCAGCGACAAGTGGCCAAACAGGTCACTCTGCCCACCGGCGTGTTCATCAGTTACGAGGGGGATTTCCTGGCGGAACAGGCGGCGACCCGTCGTATCGGCGTGCTCTTCTCTGCCGTGATGGGCGTCATTATCCTGCTGTTGTGGCGGTTTTTCCGAAGCTTCTCGCTGGCGCTGCAAGTGCTTGTGAATCTGCCTCTAGCCTTGATGGGCAGCCTCACACTCACTTGGTTGCTCATTGGCAATATCTCCATCGCCACCTTGGTCGGCTTCATCGCCGTCGGCGGCGTGGCCGCCCGCAATGGCATCATGATGTTGTCCCATTACCTGCATCTCGTCCACCACGAGGGCGAGGGATTCACCCGCGCCATGATCGAACGCGGAACCTTGGAACGCCTCGTGCCCGTCACCATGACTGCCTTGGCCGCCGGCATTGCGCTGATTCCGCTGATGCTTTCCGCCGGCGAACCCGGCAAAGAAATCCTCCACCCGGTGGCGGTTTGCATCGTCGGCGGCTTGGTCACCTCCACGCTCGTCGGCTTCGCGATCACCCCGGCGCTCTTCCGCTTGTTCGGGCACCGCGCTGCTCTCCGCTCGCTCGATACTCCCGTTAATCTCTGATAGAAACCAACAAACCACCACAAATAGACCACAACACGTCATGAAACCACTGCTAAACTGCCTGCTCGCCGTCGCCACCCTCGCACTTCCCGCCATCGCCGCCGATGGCCACAACCATGCCAAGAAAGTGGCTGGCCCCAATGGCGGCCTTATCATTACCGCCAGCGAGCCACACTGCGAATTAGTCGTCACTCCCGAACGAAAACTCAAAATCACGTTCCTGACTAGCAACGGAAAACCCGCTGCGCTCAACGAGCAATCACTAACAGGCACTGGTGGCGACCGGGCAAAACCCACCAAGTTCACCTTCGTGAAGGCGGGCGACGCGTTGGTCTCCGAGCAAGCGCTGCCAACCGGGGATTCCATTCCCATCGTCCTGCAAATCAAAACCACGCCAGATGCCAAACCCGTCACCAAGCGCGTCGCGCTCAACCTCGCCAACTGCCCAGGGTGCAAGCTCGCCGAATACGCGTGCACCTGCGACTCTCACTGACCGATACCTCCAGATCTCGGGATTGACTCGGAAAACTTCAGCGGGTTCCGGTCAATCTCCGAGCTCGCAGGGAAATGCAGCACTTATCAATTTGCGCATGTTCAAATCCCTCCGGACGCCTAGGTTTCCGCCGCCATGTCCGCCAAAATTCGTTTTTCCTCAGCCACCGCCACCGGTCTCGTTCTCGCCAAGGTTGGCCACCCCCAACGCAATGAGCCTCTCCAGACATCCAAGGACGTTTTTAAAATCGAGGAAAGTGCGCAGGAGGCTCTAACGGCAATTTTTCTCAAGCCGTTCAAGAACCTCAGCGCCCATCGATTCAGCCATCACGCGTCGCTCGACCAGCACGAGATGAACGCGTATTCGGCGGCGATTTTTGCCGCCGATGATGGCTTGCTCGAAAAAGGCTGCGAGATCGCCAAGCGACTCTACGCCAAGTCCAATCACCCGAATATCAAATCCGGGGATTTGTGCATTTCCCTCATCAAGGACATCGAGGTCGATGGCTCTATGACTTCGGGCATCTGCATCCTCAAATCCGAAAGTGTCGTCCCATTCCTCAGCATTTCCACCCGCGACGGCGATCTCCAACTCCACACCGAACAAGGGATCAACCCGGAACGCATCGATAAAGGCTGCCTCATTCTCAACCACCTCCCCCAAAAAGGTTACTACGTCCTCACCTTCGACCGCACGGGCGCCGAATCTCGCTTCTGGATGCGCGATTTCCTCGGCCTCATCCCCATCACCGATAGCCCATTTCTCACCCACCAATTCGCCGACATGGCCGTCGCGTTCCTGGAAAAGGAGAAAAAATCCGAGCCGCGCAGCGATGACAGCCCGCCATGGGAGGATAACAATGCCGCGCGCAACGCCATCACGTATTTCGAGGAAAAAGAGCACTTCAGCCTTCAGGAGTTTGAAGAACAAGTCCTCAAAACTCCCGAATCTAAGGCGAAATTCGCCCAGCACCGTGCCGAAATCGAGCAGCAACAAGGACATCGCCTCGATGACTCGTTCGAAATCTCTAAAAAGGACGTCTCCAAGGCGAAAAAGAAAATCCCCAGAATCATGAAACTCGATACAGGCGTGGAAATCCGCCTCAATCCGGCCACGGCCGCCAAACCCGAGCAAGTCCTCGAACACGGCTTCGATGAATCACGCAAAATGAAGTTCCTCAAAATCTTCTTCAACGAAAACCTCTCCGACTGAGCCGCATCCCCCATGCCACTCTCACCTGTCGAGGTGCCTCACCGGAAAGGTGCTTGCTCATGAGTCATAAGGATGAGACCCACGAATAGCACGAATTCTCACGAATAAGACTGAAAGTCATCGTCTTCCATTCGTGAACATTCGTGAAATTCGTGGTGAACCACATGCG
>JBDLWH010000140.1:0-2680 GCA_039804325.1 Verrucomicrobiota bacterium | reverse complement strand
CGAGCCTGCCGCCAGCGGGTCAGTGCCTGCCGAGCTTTCGCTGGCATTGGAGGCTCCATCGCCATCCGAATCCGCTGCTGGACTGAGAGTTCCGGCTTGATAGCGGAGTGCCCAAATATCGGGAATGCGATCGCCGTTCACGTCCAATGCCGGTGGAGGGGTGGCCGCGCCCGCCGCACCCAAGCCGAGGCAAATGAGCGTATGAAGTAGTAAAAATGCGGCGGGCGACCGCAAGCAAAGGAGCCATTTTTTCATAAAAGCGGTCGGACGGGTTTAACGATTCAAATTTGCAAGTCGTTGAGCATCATCCTCGGGTGTCATGGATTATCCCGGAAACAGTGGGACCTCGAGCAAGTTTTTGGCGTTGGCGGGTCACACTCAACACCGCCCGCAGGCAGCGCAAGCGGTAAATTGCCAAACCTTGGGGCAAGCTTCTCCCTCATTTCGTCGCCTGGGTGGAGTCCTCGATGTCCGCATTTTCTCCGTTTTTCAGAAACGCTCACAAAAAAAATCTTGAGCCGCTCTTTGGATTTGGCGACTGTCGAATCAGTCGCATCCAAGCATCTGAACCAAGGTGTTGGATCGAACATGCAAGTCCATGAAACTGGCGGAATTGATCAAAAATCCGAGCGCGAAACTGATGCGCCTGCTATTCATCGGCATGTGCGCTGGGGGCGTGATTGCCGGGATGGGAGCGTTCACCTTCCACACCGCGAAGGGCACTTCCTACATGTCCAATGACCCCAAAGCCTGCATCAATTGCCACGTCATGCGCGAGCAGCATGAGTCTTGGCAAAAGAGCAGCCACCACGCGGTCGCCACCTGCAACGATTGCCATGTGCCGCACGGCTTTATCCGGAAGTGGCTGGCCAAAGCCGAGCACGGCTGGAACCACTCCGCCGCCTTCACCACCCAGAACTTCCACGAACCCATCGAGGTGAAACCCAAGAGTTTCCGTGACTTGCAGGAAAACTGCATCCGCTGCCATGGCGAGATCACCACTGAGATTTCCGATCACAAAACCCTCAGCGACAAGGATCCTCTCAACTGCATCCGCTGCCACAGCAACGTCGGCCACAGCGCCCGCGGCCCCTTCTAACTCACATTCCCGCCATGACCACCAAAACCTCCATCACTCTCGGATTTGTCATTTGCGCCGGCGTCGGTGCCGGAATCGCCATGCTGCTCCAGAACATCAACCAGCGGCAGTTCGAAGCCAAACAGACTCATTTCAAAATCGTCGATCTCGACGAAACCAGCTCCGATCCGGCGAAATGGGGCGCCAATTTCCCCCGCCAATACGACACCTACCGCCGCACGGTGGACATGGAGCGCACCAAATTCGGCGGCTCCGAGGCCGATCCCTCGTCACCCACCAACACCACCAGCAAGATCGAGGCCGATCCCCGCCTCAAGACGATGTGGAATGGCTACGCCTTCGCCGTGGATTTCCGCGAGGAGCGCGGGCATGCCTACATGCTTCAGGATCAGAAAACCACCGAGCGCCAGAAAGTCGTCGCTCAGCCCGGGGCCTGCCTTCATTGCCATGCCTCGACCACCGTGGCCTATCGCCAAGCCGGCATTGAGGCCGGTGCGCCGGGAGATCCTCACGAGCCGCTGCTTTCCGCGAACGGCATGGCCCAGTTGAACAAAGGCTTCGAATCCCTCTGCGCCAAACCCTACGCCGAGGCCGCCTCCAAGGTGACCCACCCCGTCGCCTGCATCGACTGCCATGACCCATCCAACACCAATCTCCGCGTCAGCAAACCCGGATTCCTCAACGGCATCCAGGCCCTCGCCGCCAGCACCGAAGCCGTGCCGCACCTTCCCAGCATCGAGCGCTGGCGCAAAGGCAACCGCGCCAAGCCTTATGATCCAAACGCCGAGGCCTCCCGCCAGGAAATGCGCTCGTTCGCCTGCGCCCAGTGCCACGTCGAATACTACTTCCGCGGCGAGGGGAAACTCCTCACCTACCCATGGCAAAACGGCCTAAAAGCCGAGTCCATCCTCGCCTATTATGATCAGCCAAATTTCAAGGACAAGCAGCCCCACAAAGACTGGCTCCACAAAGACACCGGCGCTCCCGTCGTCAAAGCCCAGCACCCGGAATTCGAACTCTGGAGCCAAGGCACCCATGCCCGCGCCGGCGTTTCTTGTGCGGATTGCCACATGCCCTACGTCCGGGACGGTGCCGTCAAAGTCAGCAGCCACCACGTCCGCAGCCCACTGCTAGACGTCGCCCGCTCCTGCCAAACCTGCCACCGCACCGACGAGGAGTCCCTGCGCCAGCGCGTGGCCACCATCCAAGAACGCACCAACAACCTGATGAACCGCTCGCTCACTGGCCTCACCGAGCTCATCGCCGACTTGAAACAAGCCCGCGCCGATCAAATGACCGACGCCCAACTCGCCCCCGTCCTCCAATTCCAGCGCCAAGCCTCATGGCGGATCGACTTCATCAACGCGGAAAACTCCATGGGCTTCCACGCCCCGCAGGAATCCGCCCGCATCCTCGGCGAAGCTTGCGACTTCGCCCGCCGCGGCCAAATTGAACTCCTCCGCGTCCGTCAAGCCGCAGGCACCGCCGCTCCAGCCAAGTAGATCCGGAGAAAACTTGGCGCTTCTCTCCGGCGGCGGCTTGGTTTCAAATCCGCCCGCCCGCCCGATGTCCGAGAATTTC
>JBDLWH010000139.1:0-2969 GCA_039804325.1 Verrucomicrobiota bacterium | reverse complement strand
CGCAGCCGTGCCCTCAAAGCCAGCGTAGCCCGCGAACTCGCCACCGGCCACGACCGCTTGCTGGAGTTGGGTGCGCCCGCGCCAACCATGGCCGCCGATTTGATCGACTCCCTAGAGGCGGCTGCGAACGACCTGCGCTTTGAGCGGTTTGTGGTGCGGCTCTTCGACCACCTGGGTCTGGATGTGTCCGATCACTCGCGCCGATGCTATCACTTCCATCGCGGCCACCGCCACGGCGAGGCCTTCGCCGATCTTCCCGCCGACGGCCTCACGGCCACCTTCGAGCGCACCACCGCGCTCGCCCGCGAGGATTTGGCTTTTCTCACTGCGGATCACCCGTTGTTTCTCGGGGCGCTGGAACAACTCCTCGATAGCGCCAGCGGCAATGCCTCATTCGCCCAGTGGCCGTCTGGCGGCGGCAAGGCGGTGTTGCTAGAATGCGCATTCGTGTTAGAGGTGCTCGCCCCTACCCGCCTGCACCTCGACCGTTTCCTGCCCCCCACCGTCATCCGTGTGCTCGTCGATCACCGCGGCCAGGCGGTCACGACACCCCTGCCATCCGCCATCCTACTGGCTGGCGACTCGCGCCGCCTCGTGAGCCAAGAGACATTCCGCCGCGATCTCTTTCCCAAAATGCTCGCCGCGGCCCGTGCGCTCGCCGCCACCGCCGCCGATGCCCCAGCCACCACTGCCCGCCAGTTGGCCGCTGCTACCCTGGATGCCGAGATTGAGCGCCTGCTAGATCTCTCCACCCGCAACCCCCACGTGCCTGCCTGCGAACTTGATGCGCTGCGCACCTGCCGCGATGAATCCCAACTGGCACTCGCGTCGCCACGGATTCGCCTCGATGCCCTGCGACTGATTTGGCGCAGTTAGAGATTCCATTGTTTGCTTGACTTGGCATGCGAGACAGTGAGAAGACGTCAGCCGCCAACTGATCATACCCCATGCACGCGACAACCAGACGACCGCCCACGATTTTTGCGTTTCTATCAGCAATCCTCGCTTGCGGATCATTGGCAAGCGCCCAAGAGACCGCATAAATGAAGGTTAAAGGTCGAATCTGAAGCGAGCGATGCGGCCAACGTCTGAGTGCAAATGCGCAGCCGCACCGGATTCCGAGATGGTTCATGCGTGAGTAGGTGAGAGGCTCATTTTTCTCCATAATCCATGAACCACCAGGCTCCATTCTATCAGATTATCGCGAGCCTCGTCGCTCCAAGCACGCCGTGGGATGCCGAGCAAGCGTTTGCGGGGTCATCACAGGATGTGGGGAGTTTTTTGAATTTCAACCCCTACAACCTACTTGCGGGGCTTATTTTTGGAACCATCGGGTGGGGAGCCTTTGCCTATGGCAAGCGCCTGGACCTCTGGCAACCCCGCGCCATCGGCATCGCCCTCATGGTCTATCCCTACGTGTTCAGTAATGCTTGGTTGCTCTGGGGGGTAGGCGTCGCCCTCATGGTGCTGCTGTGGTTTTACCACACTGAATGAACCAGCTGGATTTCCATGCTGGATTTCCCTTGGCAGAGCGCGCGTTTTCCACCCTAGTTTCCGCCGCCCATGCCAACCGAAGCGATCCTTTCCACCGTCCGACAGTTTCTCGACGTGGACCCGACGGTGCCCATCACCCTAGAGCCCATCAAGCGTGGTGCTTCAGGGCGCACCATCATCCGGGTCAAATCACCCATTCATGAGCCATTCATTGGCATTCATTGGACCGAGGAGCGCGAGGACAATGCGCAATTCATCCCAGTCGGTCACTTTCTCAAGCAAGCGAAGCTGCGGGTGCCCGCCATCATTCACGAACGGGCGCGCTATCGCGTGGCCCTCGTGGAAGACCTAGGCGACACATCGCTCCTATCGCTCAAAGACCGCCCGTTTGAGGAACGCTTACCGCTTTACCGATCGGCTTTTGAGCAGGTAGATCGGTTATTTTACGCGAAGCCGCCGAAGGATTTCCATTTGATGCCGGCTTTTGATGCGAACCTGTATCGCTGGGAACAACAGTATTTCTTCGAGTATCTCGTCGAGGATTACCTCGGGCTCGATACCGCGTGCCTACGCCAAAACCCGGTCTTCACCGAACTCGCCGCCCGCCTCGGCACGGTCGCTCGCCACCTCGTTCACCGCGATTTCCAATCCCAAAACCTCCTCGTCAAAGACGGCCAAGTCTGGCTTATCGACTTTCAGGGGCTGCGCCGTGGCCGCCAGGAATACGATTTGGCGTCGTTGATTTTTGATCCCTACATGGACCACAGCCCGGATGAACGAGAGTCCTTGCTCTGTCTTTGGGAGGAAATTGCCGATGAGCGCCCGGAAATCACCTTGTTTCACCAGTGCGCCGCCCAACGCCTGATGCAAGCCATGGGTGCCTACGGCAACATCCTCAAAAATCGAGGCGATGCGTGGTATCGCCCGCACATTGCCACTGCGGCAAGGTTGTTAGGTGAGGTCACCCACGGCACGGCCCTGGAATCACCGCTGGCCCCCGTGCTCGCGGCCATCCGTTGATCGCCCCATGGTCGGCACCCACCATCGTCGGCTTTGGGTGTTTCTAGCTGCCGCGCACATTGCCAGCGCCGCGTGGTTATGGCTGCCAGGTTCGGCCATTGATCGGTTGGCGTTCTCTACTGTGGCCACGAGCTTTGCCAATCCGCCGCTCGTCATCGCGGGCGCTGGCAGTCATGCCGCGCCGTGGAGCCTCCGGACCATGGCCGCCTGCGCCACCCCGGACACGCGGCAGGTGCCGGTGATCGTCTCGCTCGGGGACGACCGCGAGGGGGTTTTCCAAAGTGCGCCGCCGTCACCCATCGATTTCGCCGTCATTCTGAAAAATTTCCAGCGCCTTGGGGTGAAACAAGGAGCCACGGCAGTCGTGATGGCGTGGGACGCGCCGGACCCGATCGGATTGGCGGCCTTGGACAAGACGATTGAGCGGTTCGGCTCATGGGTCATGGCCGCGCCGC